>CANHCM010000073.1 GCA_947459155.1 Bacteroidota bacterium
CTTCAGCAGTGCGCGGAAATCCTTGGGAAGGAAAGAAAAGCTGCCGTCGTTAGAGAGATTAGCAAGCTCCATGAGGAACTTCATTCCGGCTCGCTCGATGAATTAGTTCGCTACTTTACCAAAACAGCCCCGAGAGGCGAAATCGTCTTACTTATTCACCCCGTTGAAGATGCATCAGACATGGAAAATTCTGATGATCAGCTTGATGCAGCCGAGCTATTCCTGCGGGGGCCTGCAAAAAGAAAAAAGGCGTAAAAGAAAGCCACCAACGACACTCCGGCCTGCGTGGTTAATGTGTCCTCACTGACCATCGACAACAAGGCAATGGCAAAAAATAAATTGAAGGGTATTTGCCGAAAGCCCCCGCCAGCATAAGCAGCTCCAAAGAACAGCGCGCAGAAAACAATCAACCCTAGGCATCCGGTGCCCACCGCAATGTATAGAAACTGATTGTGACTGGTCATCCACCACTGCTTATCGAGCCACGAGTTACTTTCACTGTATTTGCGGCGAAAGGTATCCGGCACATCGCCAATTCCATGTCCGTAAACAGGCGACTCTTTTAACAAGGCCAAACTGCTCTTCCAAAACTCAAGTTTCATGAACAGGGTATGACCCGAAGGATTGCTGCCATCCCTACGCAAGTAGTCCAATTCATAAAGCAATTGATAGAAACGCATTCGAATGCCCAGCCAGCCGGTGTATTTGTAGTTCGCTATGCCTTGTTCGATATATCGTACATCGGTTGCGCTCAGGCTGAGTACGCTTTCCCGGTCCTTGCGAAGCCCTTTTGAATTGAGGTAACGCACCAGCGTGATGAACAATGGATGACCCTTCGCATCGGCGCTGTCGAGCGGCATTTGGCTCATCAGGGGCCAGGTTTCATACAGCTCTTTTTCGCACAAATAGGAATAAATATAGTGTCCGTTTTCGAGCACATTATACTCGTGCCGGTATGGATTTCCGCTCGCTGTTACTGCCACCAATGGCGCCGAATAGATGGCGTTGGGACTCGAATATTCCTTATACAGGCTGTAAGCGTAAGCCATTCCCCCAAGCGCCAAAAGGCCAATCAAGGCCACCAGACCAAGCGCCTTTTGGCGTCCAAGTCGCCTTTTGCTTTCATAGAGTATCCAGGAGAATAATACCAAACCCAGAATGATCAGGCCATTCAGCGACTGAAGTACAATCAAAAAGGCCAGCATTAGAACGCTTAGCCCAAGGCTGATGGCCCTTTCGGTATTTGAGACTTTAAACGGTTTGTATAAAATCGCCCACCATTGAAGCAAGATCGAAAGGGCAATCAGCAGCGAAAAACGGATGTGCGAAATAAACAGCGAAACCTGCCTGATATCGTTGAATGACCCATCGATCCATTTCGGCAAACCCAAAGCCGCGCATGAAACAACGGCCAAAAAAACACTGAGGTGAAATAGTCGGATTAAGCCATAAAACGCCTTTTCGGAGAGTGGCGGACCGGAGCCCAAAACAAAGGGAAGCACCAAAAATGGAAGGTTAATCCTGAGCAGTTTAAGCGATTCCTCCCAATTGCTGCTCCAGGCCACGGAGGGCAACAAGAACAAAAATAGCCCACAGAGCAGAACGGCAGCCCTATTCGACTTAAATCGCTGCCATTTAACCCGATAATCGCCTTCAAGAATCCAGTTTCCCAGGAGGAAAAACTGCGAAAGGCTCATCAGCAGTAGCGAAAAAGGGAGTCCGGCCACCATAAGCAGCAGCCCCGTGTAATGCAAATAGGGGTGTAGAAATCGTAGCGGTTGCGGCAACATCGAAGCACAAACGTACGAAACTGCTGCATCATTCAGTGGCCATAAGCTCTGCCTGACTTACCCGTTGATTCACCAAAGAGGCTAAATATGAGACCCAGGTCTGGTCGTCATTTAAACTGGGTATCAATTGTACCTTTTCGCCTCCGTGCTCTTCAAACAATTCCTGGTATTCTGTGCCCACTTCGTGGATGGTCTCCAGACAGTCAGCCACAAAGGCCATAGAGAATACCAACACCCTCTTTTTTCCGGATTTGGCCAGCGACTCCAGTGTTTTATCTGTGTAGGGAGTTAACCAGGGGTCGTTGCCCAATCGCGACTGGAAAGTGATGACTACCTTTTCTTCGGGCAGCCCCAAATCCTTAATCACCGCGCGCGCAGAAGCAAAACACTGTGCCCTGTAGCAAACACTGTTTTCTGGGGTAATCTCAGGGCATGCCCGAGGACCCTTCTGGCATGCGCCCGAACAACCCGATTTGCGGATGTGTCTCCAGGGCACTCCGTGAAAGGTGAACATCACCGTATCGTATTCTTGAGGATTGAATGCTCGGCCCTTCTCAACCCACAAACGAATAAACTCCGGATCGCTGTAGTAAGATGAAATGATTTTCAACTCAGGAATGTATTGCCACTTGGAGAGAATCCGCATCGATTCTTCCAAAGCGGAGCCTGTTGAGGAAGATGCAAACTGAGGAAATAGCGGAAGCAGGATAATCTGCTCAACCCGTGCATCTTTCAATCGCTGAAGCGCCTCATGAATGGGAGGCTTTCGGTAACGCATACCCAGCTCTACTATGAAATCGGGGCCGAGCTCTTGTTGCAGTTTTTGCTGTACCGACCGCCCGTAAATCAACAAGGGAGAACCTTGCTCTGTCCAAATTTCCTTGTACAATTTGGCCGACTTCGGAGCTCTGAAATTCGCAATGATGCCATTTACAAGTACCTGGCGAAGGGCATACGGCACGTCAATTACCCGATAATCCATTAAAAATTGTCTGAGGTAACGACGTACGTCGCCAACCGATGGACTGTCGGGTGTGCCTAATTGGAGCAACAATACTCCTGTTTTGGGTGCTTTCATTCAATACAGTAACAAAAATCTGCAGTCGGGGTTGCAAATGTAGCCACTAAAATGCTTACGATTTTCTAAGTACCTTGCTGCTTCCCTCAGCCCTATGAAAACCTCGAAAAAAGAGAGTGAATCGACAAAAGTTGGCCTCGCTCAATGGTATTACCACTTCAACCGGCGTGAGGTTGAGTGGTCCAGTGACATGTTTCAGCTCATGCAACGCGACCCCGGCCAGGGGCCTTTGCTTTTGTCGGAGCCCAATCCATACCTCGACGATGAACAAAGGGTTATTTTGGTTGAGTGGGTTCGCCAGTGCGTTCGAAACGTAGATCAGTGCACTGGGTATCTCAAAGGACTCGATGGCAAGGGTAGAAGACTCTTCATGAGGATCACCATGTTGCCCTTGCAGGCCAAAGATGGGCAGGTGGAGGCCATCAGCGGTACGCTGGAAGAGATTCCCGAAGAAAGCTATCAGACTTCTGAATTGCCCGGGAATAGCAGCTGGTATCTTCACCTGATTAACCACCTTGAAGAAGTCGTTTTTTCGTTGGATGCCAAAGGAAATGGCTTGTTTGTCAACACAGCATGGGAACGCCTTACTGGCTTTACCATGCCCGACTTTATTCTGATTCCTTTCATCCACTTCGTCGATCCCGAGTTTCGTGAGGCCGCCCGTGATGCCATCCACCGCCTCGCAACCTGCTCTACAAAACCTGTTAATCTGCAGCTAAAAATGATTACTGCCGAAGGCGACGGCGTTTGGGTAGAATTGCATGCTCGCTGCACGCCGGAGCCCACAGCAATTGGGCAAATTACTGGTACGCTGATTAACATTCACCAGAAAAAGGAGTCTGAGCGTATCCTGCACAACCAGCGAATCGCCATTTCGAGCGCTGTTGAAGGGATTGCCGTACTTAATGAAGCAGGAAAATATGTTTATCTAAACCATGCTCACCTCGCTCTTTTTGGGTTTAAAGAAGAAAAAGAATTGTTGGGTAAAAGCTGGAAAATTCTTTACGACGACGACGAGCAGCAACGAATAGCCCAGGAATTTATGCCAATCATGCAGGAAAAAGGCGTGGTCAGGTTTGAAGCACGCGGGCGTTGCCCTGATGGCTCTAGGTTGTATCAAGATATTTGCCTCACAAGCTTGCCTGAAGGAGGACTTATTTGCATCACCCACGACATTACCGAAAAACATAAGCAAGCCGAGCAATTAGAAGAGATGGCGCTGGTGGCGAATCTCTCAAACCTGGGCGTCGGAATCATCGATTTGAAAGGAAGAGTTCAATGGCTCAACGAAGCCTTACTGAACCGAATTCAATGGGAAGGTCAAAATGTAGAGCTGCTCCCTGTGCTCAGCCTGTTTGGGCAGGCTAAACCCGAACCTGAGAATGTTCAGCGAGTAAAGAAGGCGATTAAGCAAGCCAAAGCGTGTCGACTGGAGTTTTCCAGAAATTCAAGCCAAGGCGATACTTCGTGGTATTTGGCCGATCTAGTTCCTGTGGCCGATAAACACGGAAAACCGGTGAAGCTGATTTGGGTCGAAAACGACATCTCCGAACAAAAGCTGGCAGCCTCAGAAACCCGGCTTGCTTTGGAAAGAGAACGGGAACTCAATACCCTTAAGACGCAGTTCATTCAAATGGCCTCCCACGAGTTTCGAACTCCCATGGCCTCCATTCAAACCAGCATTGATGTGTTGAAGCATCACGCCGCAAAAGCGCTGAACCCCGAAAATGAACTGCGAAAAACCATCGAACGGCACCACGACCGCATTCTCATTGAAATCCAAAGAATGACCGGTATCCTTTCCGATGTGCTGCTCACCGGTAAACTTGAATCGGGTAATGCCAATTTTAATCCCATGCTAACCAATCCTTTAGAGTTGATTAGGAGCATCTGGGAAGAAGAGCAGTTGAGCTACATTGGCCGTAAGGTATTGATCAAAAGCGAGGGCACTGTTAGATTGGCAATGTTCGACCGCAGTTTGATTTCCCATCTTCTTAAAAACCTCTTAAACAATGCGTTTAAGTATGGGAAAACAAATGAGACTCCCGAAGTTTCGGTTGTTTTCGAATCGAACCAAGTGGTCATCCGCGTAAGCGATAAAGGAATTGGCATTCCTGAACAAGAGCAAAAGAATCTGTTTCAGTCGTTCTTTAGAGCTTCCAATACCGACAATATACCGGGAACAGGCCTCGGACTCACATTGGTGAAGAAGATTACTGAAATGCATGGTGGAAAAATCAATGTGATCAGTAAATCGGGAAAGGGAACTACCTTTGAAATCTGCTTCCCTGACAAAAAGTTAACGCGAAGTAAACCGTAATTTATGGGTACACGAATTTTAGTGATTGAAGACGAGCCGCAATTGCGGGATAACATCCGCGAACTGCTGGAGGTAAACGATTATGAAGTAAGAGTGCTCGACTCTGGCGACACCATCGTAGAAACCATGCAGCAGTTTAAGCCCGACCTGATTCTCTGCGATATTCGCATGCCGCGGCATGATGGCTACTGGGTGCTCAATGAGGTGCGGAAGTTAAAGCCTATTGGCGCCTTGCCTTTCATTTTCATTTCGGCCAAAGTAGAACGACGCGACATTCGCGTTGGAATGGACCTTGGTGCCGACGATTATCTAACAAAACCCTTCAGCTCCGAAGAGCTGCTTAGTGCGATTCAAGCCCGCCTCTCCCGCATCGACGACCTTAAAAGCCGCATCGAGGAAGATGGACAGGATGCCAGCATTCCCAAAGCCCGACCAGAAGATTTCAAGGTGCTGACCCCTTCCGAAAAAAGGATTCTCTTCCTGATTGCACAAAATGCAACCTCGCTTGAAATTGCTAACCGGTTTTTAATTTCGCTCAAAACCGTTGAAAATCACCGTTCTAAGATTACCAGCAAATTGGGTTTGAAAGGTCATCTCTCTCTGCTTCGCTACTGCCTCAACAACAAATCGGTAATTCTCGAGCAAAACTGGCGATAATGCCAAACGCCAGTATGTAAGGTTTTTGCTATTGGGCTAAGTGTCTGAAATTCAGATTTATATACGCAAAACCAAGCCCCCTTTTTTACCGTAAGATATAGCTCTAAATACGTTGGCTCAGATTAAAGCCTTTGTATAGCTTGCCATCAAATTTTAAACGTTTTGTGTATGGAAGTGCAAGCAATTTGGCTGATTGACGATGACCCGATGGTGAATGTGTTCTCAGCGTACCTGATCGAAGAGTATTTTCCGGAAGTTAAAACAGACTCCTTCACCTTTGCCGGTGATGCCATTCGAGAGCTGGATAAGTTTCCAAAAATCAAATCCATGCCCGACCTGATTCTTCTCGACATTTCGATGCCGATAATCAACGGTTGGGAGTTCCTCGACATTTGCCTCGAGCGCCATCCTTGGATTAAAAAGCGAAGCAAAATCTACATTCTTTCCGCCTCAGAGCAGGGGTCAGATCTCGAGAAAGCTTATGCTCACCCACTCGTTAGTGGATTCCTGAAGAAGCCGCTCAAACAAAAATTCCTGCTGGAGGTGTTACGAAACCCCGAAAAGGCCCTGCTGCCGGGCAAATAAGCAACATAACCGCATAAAAAAAGCCGATGCATAAAACATCGGCTTTCTTTTTTGGGGTTAGTAGAAATTTATTTTCCGTCTTTCACTTCTTCAAAGTCAACATCGGTTACTTCCGAGGCACTGTTCTCCGGTTGTTGCGCCGAACCTGCATCTGGAGCTCCTTGTGTTGCTTTGTACATGTCTTCAGAAGCTGCGGCCCAGGCTGCATTCAATGCGGTGAGTCCCGAATCGATTGCGTCAAGGTCGCGGTTCTGATGTGCTGTTTTCAACGTGGCAAGTGCCGATTCAATGGCTGATTTTTTATCGGCCGGCAGTTTGTCGCCATATTCCTTAAGCTGCTTCTCAGTTTGGAAAATCAAAGAGTCGGCCTCGTTCACTTTAACAGCCTCTTCTTTAGCCTTACGGTCTGTTTCTGCATTGGCTTCGGCCTCGGCTTTCATCCGCTTAATTTCATCATCACTTAATCCTGATGAAGCTTCAATGCGGATTTTTTGCTCTTTTCCGGTAGCCTTGTCTTTCGCCGAAACATTCAAAATACCATTGGCATCGATATCGAAGGTTACTTCAATTTGAGGAACACCACGTGGTGCCGGCGGAATTCCGTCGAGGTGGAAGCGACCGATTGTACGGTTCTGTGCCGCCATCGGACGCTCTCCCTGAAGAATGTGAATTTCTACTGAAGGCTGATTATCGCTGGCCGTTGAAAACACTTCCGACTTCTTGGTTGGAATCGTTGTGTTCGACTCAATCAAGCGGGTCATCACACCACCCATGGTTTCAATACCTAATGAAAGTGGGGTTACATCCAACAGCAACACGTCTTTAACTTCTCCGGTAAGTACACCGCCTTGAATGGCAGCCCCAATCGCTACAACTTCGTCAGGGTTTACACCTTTGCTTGGAGCTTTACCGAAGAATTTTTCTACGGCTGACTGTATGGCAGGAATTCGGGTAGAACCACCCACAAGAATAATCTCGTCGATGTCGCTGGTGCTGTATCCGGCATTTTTAAGTGCCGATTTGCAGGGCTCGATGGTGCGGCGAATCAGGTCGTCGACCAGTTGCTCAAATTTAGCCCTCGATAAGGTACGCACCAAGTGCTTTGGACCTGTTTGAGTTGCTGTAATGTATGGTAAATTGATTTCTGAACTCGTAGTGCTTGAAAGTTCAATTTTCGCTTTTTCAGCGGCTTCTTTTAAACGCTGCAAAGCCATTGGATCTTTGCGTAGATCCATGCCTTCGCCTTCGTTCTGCGCAAATTCATCGGCAAGCCAGTCGATAATCTTCTGGTCAAAGTCATCGCCACCAAGGTGGGTGTCACCATCGGTCGATTTTACTTCAAATACGCCATCGCCCAATTCAAGTACTGAAACGTCGTGCGTACCACCACCGCAGTCGAACACCGCGATTTTCATTTCGGCGTTTTTCTTGTCAAGCCCATACGCCAGGGCTGCAGCTGTGGGCTCATTGATAATTCGCATTACCTTCAAGCCTGCAATCTCGCCGGCTTCCTTAGTAGCCTGGCGTTGTGCATCATTAAAATAGGCCGGAACGGTAATTACCGCTTCGGTGATGTCTTGACCGAGATAATCCTGCGCAGTTTGCTTCATCTTTTGAAGCACCATTGCCGATATTTCTTGAGGCGTGTATTTGCGGTCGTCGATTTCTACTCGTGGAGTGTTGTTTTCCCCCTTCACTACTTTATAAGGTACACGTCCCGTTTCAGCAATAACTTCGCTGAAACCGTTACCCATAAAGCGTTTGATAGAGAAAATCGTTTTGGTCGGATTGGTAATGGCCTGACGTTTTGCAGGATCACCCACTTTGCGCTCGCCATTGTCGAGAAATGCTACGATGGATGGCGTTGTTCTCTTGCCTTCGCTGTTTGGTATTACAACAGGTTCGTTGCCTTCCATCACTGCCACGCAGGAGTTGGTTGTTCCAAGGTCAATGCCTATGATTTTTCCCATGATGTCTGAAATTGATGAGATATTCTGTTTCGCGCCGGCTTTTCAAGCCTTATGCCAGCTCAAAATTCCCCACCTTTTGTCAGCAAATAGGACATTTGCCTGTCAACCGTGTGACAAATAGGCAGCCTAACGGTCCTGGAAATTCAAAGGCTCCGTTACAGAGCTAAAGCGAAGCGAGTCAACGGTAATGTCGCCTATGTAATATGTACGCTTGAAAATACTGCGGCTCGCAAACAAGCCCAGACCGCCGTCAACATTGTTAAACTGAGGGCGTTCCTGTGCAACGGTGTTGGATGGCTGGTTTACGTTGAGGTAGGTGTACAAGTCGTCATCACCTACATTCACAATAAACTGTAAGCTGTCGGCATATCTCAATACCGGATTTTCGCTGGTCGAAGGCGGAATAAATGCGGCAAGCGTCTGGTAAAATACCCTGTTCTCAATCTCGCGAATCATCTCTTCATTGCCTTGGTCGTCTTGTGAAACAACTCTTCCCAGGTTGATTTCAACTACTTTGCGCACCTCCTGATCAGGTTGACCCAATGGATGTTCGCGGTAAATGAACTTGAGAATGGCTTCATGAATCCTTCCATTGGGCGATGTCCTCCACTTAACAAAAGTGATTTGCTGTGGGAATATATCTATTGTGGTAAAGAAGCTGCTTGGCGTGAGCAGGTTTACTTTCTGAGAGAGACGAGTTTCTCCGGTCAATACATTCCCATTCTTCAGGTTGCGAAGTGTTAATCGATAATCCGCATTGTTCTTCAGCTTGTTGTTCTGCGGAACCTCAAAACTGTAAAGCACCTGAAAAGGATTCGCGAAAATGCCATCCTCTTTAGGTATATCGGTTCTGTACTCCAAATTCCAGCTACGTGCGACATTTCCTGAAATGATCTCTTCCACCTTCACTTCAATGTCTTCAGGTTTGTAGTACAAACTGTCAGGATTCTGTGCAAAAGCCAAAGCGTCGCCTTCGCCTAAAAATACCCGACTAACCCGAATAAAGTGCTCAGTGTCATCAATATTTAACAAACCAAAAACAACCGGAACGTCTTTGTAATCTGCATTTACATCCAACTCATTATCACAGGAGCTCAAAAAAAACAGCGCCCCAACAAGGCACAATATCAGGTGTTTGAATCGCATGCCGGCAAAAGTAGGAATTTATACCGTTCAGGAAATTACTAATATTGCCGTTTATCGCCTTACACCATGTCAGTTCAAAAGGAAATTAAAAGGGTAACAACACGCACACTGCAAGACCTCAAACAGCGCGGTGAGAAGATTTCAATGCTCACAGCATACGATTTCTCAATGGCCCGAATGGTCGATGCAGCAGGTGTCGATGTAATCCTCGTAGGCGATTCCGCTTCAAACGTAATGGCCGGTCATGAAACCACCCTGCCCATTACGCTCGATCAAATGATTTATCATGCCGCCTCAGTGATTCGGGGAACAAACAGAGCACTCGTGGTGGTAGATTTACCCTTCGGTTCTTATCAGGGGAACTCCAAAGAAGCCCTTACCTCAGCCATTCGCGTGATGAAGGAAACCGGTGCTCATGCCATCAAGTTAGAGGGCGGCGAAGAGGTGGTTGAATCGGTAAAGCGTATTCTCAGCGCCGGTGTTCCGGTTATGGGACATCTCGGATTAACTCCACAATCCATTTATAAGTTCGGTACCTATGTGGTTCGGGCCAAGGAAGAAGAAGAAGCGCTCAAACTCATCCATGATGCACATCTGCTCCAGGAAGCCGGCTGCTTCGCCATCGTTTTGGAAAAAGTACCGGCGGCATTGGCAGCGAAAGTAGCAAGCCAATTACACATCCCAATTATCGGTATTGGTGCAGGTTCGGGCGTCGATGGCCAGGTATTGGTTTTGCACGACATGCTGGGCATAAACACCGAATTCAAACCGCGTTTTTTGAGAAAGTACCTCAATCTTCACGAACAAATCACCGGAGCCATCGCCAATTATGTGAAAGACGTGAAGTCGCGCGATTTCCCCAACGATTCAGAATCCTACTGACAGGCTTTTACCAGAATATAAAATTATCGAGCGGATTTTGAGTGGTGTCTTTTCGGAGCGTGTCTGAGTCTGCAGTGGTCGGCTTTGATTGGACAATTTCTTATTTTCAAAGTTAGTGTTTAGTTGTTTAGTAATGAGGGGGTTTGGGGGAGACTCATAACTTTTTATTTTGTTGATAATCAGGCTGCCATTTTGTAAACCTTCGCAGGCGGCACTTTCCCGATTGATGAATGTGTTCTCTTTTCATTGTAGTAGTTAATAATGGTTTGACATTCTGTGTATAATTCATGCCCATTGTTGCTTGGATTTAGATATAGCCTGTCGTACTTTATTGTTCTGAAGAAGCGCTCTACATGCGCATTATCAGTTGCTCTTCCCTTACCATCCATTGATATCGCAACACTATTGAGCGACTTGACATAGCTGATGTATTCATCGCTTGTAAACTGCGTGCCTTGATCGGAGTTAATAATTTCTGGTTTGCCGTGAGCATTTACAGCTTTCTGAAGCGTTCTAACGACCCATGCCGCTTCCATGGTATTCGATATGTCCCAGCCAACAATAAACCTGCTGTGGACGTCGATTACTGCCACCAGATACATAAATCCAAAGCGCATTGGGATGTAACTGATATCGATCTCCCATACTTGATTGGGTCGGTCTACATGCAGATTCCTCAGCAAATAAGGGTACTTGTACTTCGTCTTATCAATCACAGTGGTTCTCGGTTTAGGATAAATTGCTGTAATGCCCATGATCTGCATCAAGGTACGGACATGGTCTCTGCCAATATGGAAGCCCATTGAACTCAGCTCGGTGCTGTAACGTCTTGTACCTCTGGTGGGATCTTCCAGGTACATTTTGTCCATCATTCGCATTATGCAAAGATCCTTGGAACCAACGCCTTTAGCACTGTAATAGAACGTGCTCCTAGCTAGCGATAAAATCATACACTGAGCTTCGATTGAATAGTTTGGATCTGATTTATCGATCATTTTTTTCCTTTGCTCAGAGGGTATCATTTTAACTTTTTTTTTAGCCATTCGTTTTCCATTCGTAGCCTGCCTATCTGGGCAAACAAGTCCTCTTCAAGTTCCTGTTGCTTCTTCTGATCAGCAATTGTGGCCGAGTGTTCGGCACCAAAAACAGAGCCTGCCTTCGTTAGAAACTCATTCTTCCAATTGGTGATAAGC
>CANHCM010000074.1 GCA_947459155.1 Bacteroidota bacterium
AGAACGTCGTGAGACAGTTCGGTCCCTATCTGTTGTGGGCGTTAGAAAATTGAGTGAACCTGACTCTAGTACGAGAGGACCGAGTCGGACGAACCTCTAGTGTACCTGTTGTTACGCCAGTAGCACCGCAGGGTAGCTATGTTCGGTTGAGATAAGCGCTGAAAGCATCTAAGTGCGAAACTCATCACAAGATTAGTTTTCTTTTAAGGGTCGTAGTAGACGACTACGTTGATAGGCTACAGATGTAAAGGCAGTAATGCCAAAGTCGAGTAGTACTAATTGCCCGTAAGCTTTCTATCAGACAACTCGATTCTATCCGTGTTCTTGTATTTTCTTTCTTTTATGTCACTTAACTGCTTGTCAGTTATTACGATCTTCAGGTGACTATAGCAATGAGGTCCACCTCTTCCCATTCCGAACAGAGAAGTTAAGCTCATTAGCGCAGATGGTACTGCCTTTACCGGTGGGAGAGTATGTCGTCGCCCGATTTTTTTAAAAAGCCCCTTCATTGGGGCTTTTTTTTCTACCTGCGTCTCCTCGCAGTTCTTTTGCTCATCACCTTTTCAAGGTTAAAAATACAGTGCGGGGTGGAGCAGTTGGTAGCTCGTTGGGCTCATAACCCAAAGGCCACAGGTTCGAGTCCTGTCCCCGCTACCCAGAAGCCGGCTTATCGCCGGCTTTTTTTTTAATACACGCAAATGTACTTTTGCACCAACTGTCATGTCCTACCAATCCGGATTCGTTAATATCATCGGGAAACCCAATGCCGGGAAATCCAGCCTGATGAACGCCCTGCTCGGTGAACGACTTTCCATTATCACTCCAAAAGCCCAAACCACCAGGCATAGAATCATCGGAATCCTCAACGATCCATCCTACCAAATCGTGTTTTCCGATACTCCTGGCATCATCAAAGATCCGGTTTATAAACTTCAGGAAAGCATGAATGCCTTCATCGAAGGCTCCTTCGACGACGCCGACATCTTCCTCTATGTATTCGATATCCTCGATACACCGCGGATCGAAGATGTCCCGGAAAAAGTGCTCCTCTCCGAAGTGCCCATCGTTCTCGTTCTCAATAAACTTGATCAGGCCGATCAGAAAATACTCGAAACTAAAGCACTTCAATGGAGCGAACTACTGCCCCAGGCTATTCTGGTGCCTGTATCGGCAAGCCAGAAATTCAATCTCGACACCCTGCTTAAAGCCATCCTTTCCAAATTACCCGAAGGAAAGCCCTACTTTGAGCAAGATGCCTTAACCGATAGAAATGAACGCTTCTTTGTCACCGAAATCATCCGGGAGAAGATACTCCTCAACTATCAAAAGGAAATTCCATACTCCACCGAAGTGGTTGTGGATGACTTCAAGGAAGAAAGTACAATTACCAAAATACGAGCGACCATCTATGTGATGCGTGACTCACAGAAAGGAATCATTATCGGTCATCAAGGCTCTGCCGTAAAAAAGGTTTCTACCGAAGCCCGAATCGATATTGAAAAGTTCCTCGGAAAAAAAGTTTACCTCGAACTTCAGGTTAAAGTCAGCAAAGACTGGCGCGACAATGAAAAACTCCTGAAAAGGTTCGGATATTTGCACTAAGCATGGGAAAAATTGTAGCCATTATCGGGAGGCCCAATGTGGGCAAATCAACACTCTTTAACCGAATTACCGAGAGCCGTGATGCGATCGTTGATGAAATGGCAGGCGTTACCCGCGATCGCCACTATGGGAAAGGCGAGTGGTGCGGAAAGGAATTTACCATTATCGACACCGGTGGTTATGCCGTAGGTTCTGAAGATGAGTTCGAAGAGGAAATCCGAAACCAAGTGCTCATCGCCATGGATGAAGCCGACATTCTGCTCTTTGTAGTGGATGTGACCATGGGCCTCACCGATCTGGATGAAATTGTAGCAGGGCTCGTTCGGAAAAGCAGAAAACCCGTTTTCTTGGTCGTGAATAAAGTCGATAATCACGATCGACAACATGATGCCGCAGAGTTTTACAGCCTCGGTTTGGGCGATCTGTATTGCATTTCATCCATCAATGGAAGTGGAACAGGCGACCTGCTCGATGCCTTGACAGAACACATCCCGGCGGAAGCCGAAAATGAAGAAAACCTCGATAACGATGTGCCCCGAATTGCAGTCGTTGGCCGTCCGAACGTTGGTAAATCCTCATTCGTCAATGCCCTCCTCGGTAAAGAACGAAATATCGTTACACCCATCGCCGGTACTACACGCGATACCATTCACACACGTTACAGAGCCTTTGGTCACGACTTCTATCTGGTTGATACCGCCGGGCTTCGCAAAAAGGGCAAGGTGCGCGACGATGTCGAATTCTACTCCGTGATGCGCACGGTGAAAGCCATTGAGCACTGCGATGTGTGCATTCTGATGATTGATGCCAAAGACGGTGTGGAGGCTCAGGATATGAACATTCTATGGCTGGCACTAAAGAATAACCGCGGAGTTGTAATTGTAGTCAATAAATGGGATACCATCGAGAAGGATACCCACACCACTAAGAAGTTTGAAGAGGCCATCCTCAATAAAATTGCGCCATTCCGCGATGTGCCCATCATTTTCACCTCCGTTACCGAAAAGCAGCGCCTCCTCAAAGCCATCGAGACAGCCGTGCAAGTACACGAAAATCGCAAAAGGGCCATTCCTACCCGCCAGCTAAACGATGTGATGCTGCCCATTATTGAGAATTACCCTCCGCCGGCTGTGAAAGGAAAGTATTTGAAAATCAAATATGTAACACAGATTAAACTGGCCTATCCGGCATTCGCATTCTTTTGCAATCTTCCTCAGTATTTCAGAGAGCCTTATCGCCGTTTTTTGGAAAACAAACTGCGCGAGCACTTCGATTTTAAAGGAGTTCCGATTACCATTTTCTTCCGGCAGAAGTAATCTGCGCTTATCGGAAATACCGGCGGTTCCAATTGTCGGAACTGAAATCGGTATGCGTTGTAAGGCCGTAAATGAGTGCAATTGTGGAAAACGAGCCGGCCGACAACACCAGCAAGGGAACCTTGTAAATCATACTACGAAAGAAGCTGATACCATTGGCGAAGCCCAACAATCCGGCTGTGATGCAAACCATTAGGCCGAAAACCAAAGCACTGATTACTAAGCTTCGGAAATCGCGCATCGGGAACAACAAAAACTCCCGGTAAGCAGGACGTTTTTTGCCCCATTCGCAAATCAACTCATATTTTCCTTCACCACGGGCCGCAAAGAGCAGCGGGCTCTTATATTCATCCTGTAGAAGGAAAAATGCCGCCGGAGCCAGTATCAAAAAAGAAACCTGCTCGTTGGGGTGGCGGTGCTCGTAATGCTTCATGGCCGCAATCACCTCGAATGGCACCTCTCCATTGTAAAGTGTTGTAGACAAAAAGCGGAGACGATACTTTACACAACTGTTTTTTATCTGTCCCTCCGGGATGAGTTGTCCGCTATGGGCATTGCGGAATCGCGGGTTTTTTCCGGTCGCGATAAATGCATCGGGACCAAAATGCCCCATCACTTGTTGCTCTCTTCGTTCTGAAAAGGAAAAGATGTGCTCTACCTCCTCAAACAGAAAGCGCATTGATCCGTCGTCATCCGGCAATAGGTTTTCCTGACTTTCCATACCACACAATTCTATACTTCAACACGTCAGCAAGCTCGCTTGTTTTCTTTACTGCGATTTCTTTTCGCCAACGAAATGATGACTACTCTCTTTAAACAGAATGTTAAAGGTAGTAAGTGAGCCATAAATTCGTGTGATGTATTGCTGCAAATCCACTTTTTCGGCGTCATTCAACTTGGCGTTCGCGTTGATTTGCTGTTCCAAAACCCTGAGGCGGTCGCGAACCATCACAATTTTATGAAAGAACGTTTCCAGAGGAATCTCCTTCGACTTCAGCGATTCATCGGCTGGCTGAATAATCAACTTACCGCCTTGCCAACGTTCGCCAATGGGAACCGTTTGCTGGATATCGGAATATTCCATCAAAAGTCTCCGCAAGGTTTTCTCCAGGTGCGACATGCTCAGCTCCTCGGCTGTTTCAGTTTTTTGCGCTTCCTCCTCCAGCAATTCCAAACCTTCGGTTCTTCCCGAAATATCCATGTTCCCACGATTGGGAAAATGGATGGTGTATAACGTTCCAGTTACTTTGATAATCCTGCCTTTCCCATAAACAGGGTGCTTGATGGCCTGCCCGGCCCTTCCTTCCAATTCCATGGCTGCAAAATAAAAAACCCTGCCCGGAATCCGAACAGGGTCTTATTTATTTCTATCGTGAATTAAGCTTTCGCTGTAGCCTTTTTAGCAGCGGCTTTCTTGGCAGCAGGTTTTTTATTGTCGGCTTTCTTTGAGGCCTTTTCTGCCGCGGGTTTTGCCGCTTTTGATGCTCCGCTGAGTCCGAAGCCTTTTTTAAAGGCATCAACCAAATCCAGCTTTTCCCAAGGGAACAGTTCCACCTTCAGTTTCACTTCATTCTTCTTTCCTTTGTTGAAGACCTTAGTTACAACCTGAGGTTCGCGGCCCATGTGTCCGTAAGCTGCAGTTTCGCTGTAAATAGGAGTACGCAACTTAAAGCGTTGTTCGATGGCGTAAGGGCGCATATCGACCAATTTCCCAACTACGGAAGCGATTTCTCCGTCGTTCAGGTTCACTTTGGCAGTGCCGTATGTGTTTACATACAAACCTACCGGCTGAGCCACTCCGATGGCATAAGCAACCTGCACCAAAGCCTCATCACAAACGCCCGAAGCAACAAGGTTTTTCGCGATATGACGGGTTGCATAAGCTGCCGAACGGTCAACTTTAGAAGGGTCTTTTCCGGAGAAAGCACCTCCACCGTGAGCCCCTTTTCCTCCGTAGGTGTCAACGATGATTTTACGTCCGGTCAAACCGGTGTCGCCATGCGGGCCACCAATTACGAACTTCCCGGTCGGGTTAATATGGTACTTAATCTTGTCGTTAAACAAGGCTTGAACTCTTTTCGGGAGTTTCTTCATCACTCTCGGAACGAGAATGTTAATCACATCTTTTTTGATCTGATCCAACATTTTCTTCTCCGAATCGAAATCGTCGTGCTGCGTAGAAACTACAATGGCATCGATGCGGATTGGTTCGTTCTGGTCGTTGTATTCGATCGTAACCTGACTTTTTGCGTCAGGGCGGAGGTATTTCATTTGTTTGCCTTCACGGCGGATGGCTGCAAGTTCCTTCAAGAGTACATGCGACAACTCCAAAGGAAGCGGCATGAAATTATCCGTTTCCCGTGAGGCATAACCGAACATCATACCCTGGTCTCCCGCACCTTGTGCCCAAGGGTCTTTCTTTTCAACACCCTGGTTGATGTCTGGCGACTGTTCGTGGATGGCAGAAAAAATCCCACAAGAATTGGCCTCGAACATGTATTCCGACTTGGTGTAACCGATTTTACGGATTACCTCGCGGGCAATCTCTTGCACATCAAGGTAAGCGTCCGACTTAACTTCACCGGCAAGCACCACCTGACCGGTAGTTACCAGTGTTTCACAGGCTACTTTTGAGGTTGGATCAATGGCGAGAAAATGATCAATCAGCGCATCGGAAATTTGATCCGCCACTTTGTCCGGATGTCCTTCTGATACAGATTCAGAGGTAAAGAGATAAGGCATTATACTGTGTTTTGGTGGTCAAAAAAAAGTGTTGCAAAATTAGCCCGATTGGGCACATCTGCAAATAAAAGCGAATTCTTCCGAAAGGCTTAATTGCCGCGGGTTAACTCTCTGAATACGGCCTCAAGATTTTTCTCATTTCGGGTAATTGTGAGCACGGTTAACTCATTTTCAACCGCAAAACGGAAAATCGAAGGCCGAATGTCGGCAGGACCACTGCAATGAAGTTCCCAACTGAGGTCGTTCACTTTATCGACGCGTTTTACGCCTTCGATTTGGGTTAAAAGGCCTCGCGAAACAGCCTTGTCAAACTCGACCGAAATGGTATATCCTTCCGAAGCGCCCCTTCCAAGTTCCGACGCACTGCCATCAGCCACCAACTTTCCTTTGTTGATGATGATCACGCGGTCGCAAACCGCTTCAACTTCCTGCATAATGTGTGTTGAAAACATAACCGTGCGTTCACGGCCAATTTCACGAATCAGGTTGCGAATATCGGCCAGCTGGTTGGGATCCAAACCTGAGGTTGGCTCATCCAAAATCAATACTTCCGGGTTATGAATCATAGCCTGAGCAAGGCCCACTCGCTGGCGATAACCTTTCGACAAAGCGCCAATCTTTTTGTGTTGCTCCGGACCTAAACCTGTTCTTTCAATCATGGCAGAAACGGCCTTTGCCGACTGTGTCATCCGGTGTAAACCGGCAATAAAACCCAGATACTCTTTAACGTACATGTCGGTATACAGTGGATTGTGTTCCGGTAAATAGCCCACCTTTCGCCTCACCTCCATACTTTGGGTTTGAATATCGAAACCACACACTTTAACCGACCCTTCAGTAGGCGGAATGAAGGTTGTAATGATTTTCATCATCGTCGATTTTCCCGCGCCATTAGGCCCAAGAAATCCCAAAATTTCACCCTTCTTTACCTCGAACGAAACCGAATCGAGGGCTTTTTGCTCGCCATAGAGGCGCGTAACCGATTGAACTTGAATTGACACCGTTATAGCTTAGGTTGCAAAAATAGTCAAGTGCCCGGTTTAATCCTGAAAATAAACCCGTTTTACCCGTTGCGAAATTCCGGTGAGCACTTCATAAGGAATTGTTTCGAGCGCCTCCGCCATCTGAACAATCCGCTCGGCACTGTCGAAAATGATGACCTTGTCGCCT
This sequence comes from Bacteroidota bacterium, assembly GCA_947459155.1. Taxonomy (GTDB): domain Bacteria; phylum Bacteroidota; class Bacteroidia; order M30B66; family M30B66; genus CAMCXT01. The sequence continues at coordinate 6,831 of CANHCM010000074.1, forward strand.
TCGCGGGCTTCAGGAATATCGGTTACGTCAATCATACACATATCCATGCATACCGAACCCACAACCGGCGCCGGTTTTCCCTGTACCATCACCCTGAATCGGCCATTGCCCAGCTTTCGCAAAAAGCCATCCGCATAACCAATAGGAAGCGTGGCAATTCGTGAATCGCGCTGGAGTTTACCCCGGCGGCTGTAGCCAACGGTAGCTTCCTTGCGCACAAGACGAATTTGTGTGATGCTGGTTTCTAGGCTGGCAACAGGCAGTAAAAAGGCTTGCTCATCCGGCGAACCAATGCCATACATCCCGATTCCAAGTCTGACCATATCGAAGCGGGCATTCGGATGCCGGCGAATGGCAGCCGAATTGGCTAAATGGGCTAAAAAGGGAGATTTTATCGCTTGTCGGAGGATTTGCAAACCCTGCTCGAATAGCCTGATCTGCTCTTGGGTGAAGGCATCATGCTCTGCTTCTCCGCTTGCAGCGAGATGAGAGAAAACGGTAGCAACTTCGATTTCCGGTTTGTCCTGTAAATACGCGGCAAGCTTTTCCCACTCTTTTGGATCAAAGCCCAAACGGTTCATTCCGGTATTGAGCTTAAGGTGAATCCTCAGCGGCATCTGATCGTAACCACTGCGCTGACTTAACACCGTGCAAAACTCCTCGAGCAAAGAAAAAGAATACACTTCAGGCTCAAGGCCGGCATCCAACATTTGCGAAATGGAAGTTTTTTCAGGGCTCATCACCATGATGGGCAGCTTCACGCCGGCCCGCCGCAGTTCCAGTCCTTCGTCGGCAAAAGCCACGGCCAGATAATCGATGCCATGATTTTGTAATATGGAGGCCACTTCGCTATGTCCGCTTCCGTAAGAAAAGGCTTTCACCATGGCCATTAACTTAGTGCCTGGGCTGAGTTGCTGGCGAAAAAAGCCAACATTGTGCAGGAGATTGCTAAGATTAATCTTCAATACAGTTTCGTGTGTCTGCCTCGCCAGTTGGCCTGCTATGCGTTCAAAACCAAAGCGACGCGCACCTTTGAGTAAGATACACTCCTGTTGAAAAACCAGCGAAGGCAGGGCCGCCAGGAAAGCTTCGGTATTGGGGAAAAACCGATGTTCTCCTTCAAACCCGTTTAAATACCTTTCTATCTCCTGACCAATTCCTAAAAGTCGAGTAACTCCGGCTTCTTTGAGCAAGTCTTTAACTTGACTGTAGAGCAGTTCTGCTCCTTCAGGCGAACTTGGAATATCACTTAAAATAATGGTTCGGCGTGCATAGTGTGTTTGCAAAACCATGGTGTTAAGCGCCATTTTCAGGGAATCGAGATCTACAATCCAAGCATCGTTGATGAGGGTAGATTGATTGAGTGCCGGAAGCATTTCAAGGCGCATTTCCGGTGGCTGCAGGTGTTGTAAGGCTTCAGCGGCTTTTCCCAGCGGCATCTGATCAGTAGCGGCAATCCAGGCAAAGCAGTGTAGAGCATTCTCTTCAGAGGCTGCGTCTTCAAAAGGAAGGTTCAGCCATCCGCGCTTGGCGCCCAAAGCATATTCAAATGAAGCTTTACGTTCCGATTTTCGAATGTTTAATTGCGCATTTTCGTGGAAGCCCCAGGTGAAGGTTTTCCCTCTGAAATGGGCAGTTATCGATTGGTGTAACTCTTCATGATCACGGCAATACACCAAAAGTTCGCTGTGTTCAAACAATTTCAGTTTCTCGGCCAGCTTCTCCGCTCTCGAGGAAAAATTTTCCTGATGCGCATTGCCAATATTGGTAAATATGCCACTGCGTGGATGAATCATCTTTTCCAATGCGGCCATTTCTCCCGGCTTTGAAATTCCGGCTTCAATAATGGCCAATTCTGCATTGGCCTCCAGGTGGCACAAGCTCAACGCTACGCCCAGCTGAGAATTATAACTTTTCGGACTGCGATACACGGTCTTTTCGGCGTGTAAAATGGAATAAAGCCACTCCTTAACAATGGTTTTTCCATTGCTTCCGGTGAGCCCCACCACTTCTGCCCTAAATTCGTTTCGGATCGACTCTGCCAGCATTTGCAGGGCTTCCAGAGTGTTTTCTGCTACAAGGAAAGTGCAGTGTTCCCGGCCATTAAACAAAGGTATTTCTTCAACCAAAAAGCATCTAACGCCTTTGTGATATACTTCTTCAATAAATCGATGTCCATTGTTACGCTCCGTAATCAAAGCCACAAAAAGGCTTTCCGGGGCTTGAAAAATCCTGCGGCTGTCGAATAAAACATGCCGAATACTAAGCGCAGGGCCATCGCCTGTAACAAGTTTGGCTCTACAGGCTTGGGCTAAAGCTTCGGGTGAAGAGGCTTTCATTTATTCGCGGTTAACTTTTTTTCCGCTGTAGGGTAGGGGATTGTACTCATAAAAACAATCTCTGCACAAAGGCTCATAGCTCTCAGTTTCGCCCAGCAAAACGAGACTATCATTACTTGAGTCGTGCCGATGTGAATGATTGGCCAAATTGCCGCAACGCATACAAATCGCATGAACCTTGGTAACGTATTCGGCTGTTGCCAATAGGGCTGGAATGGGCCCGAAGGGAAATCCCCTAAAATCCATGTCAAGTCCAGCAACAATTACCCGAATGCCTTGGTTTGCGAGCTCGTTGCAAACATTCACAAGCTCCGAATCGAAAAACTGGGCTTCGTCAATTCCAATCACGTCAACATCAGACGAAAGGAGCAAAATATTTTGGGATGACTCAACCGGTGTGGAGCGAATCGAATTCGAATCGTGAGAAACAACCTCAGTTTCGTGGTAGCGCACATCGATGGAGGGTTTAAATATCTCAACCCGTTGTTTGGCAAACTGTGCGCGTCGAAGCCGGCGAATGAGCTCTTCTGTTTTTCCTGAAAACATAGAGCCGCAAATGACTTCTATCCAGCCGCGGCGTTTTGAAGGATGGATTGTGTTTTCAAGAAACATGCTGAAATAACCTAAAGTTTTATGTATTTTTACCCGGCACGAACAGACGCAAAACTAATCAAATTGCATAGTAAGTTTGTTCGCCTCTCAATTATGGACGTTCGCAGGATTCACGAAGATATCAACCAACTGCTTATCAGGCTGGAAGAACAATATGGCCGTATTCTTTCTTACGAAAACGACGCGCCTCCGACCATCGAAATGGACTTGGTTTTAAAAGACGTTAGGGATTTGTACGAGTGTTTTATCGACTTAAAAACCATCGCCCAAATACGTCGTAAGCAAATCGAGCAACAACATACTCTTGCCCCAACACCTTCTGTTGCAGAGCGCGCTCCGGAACCGAAAGAAGAGCCAGAGCCCGTTGTGGCTTCAAAGCCGGCCGAAGAACCGAAACCACAGCCCGAACCGGCTGTTGCCGCGGTGGAAGCCAAGTCAAATACCGGCGCCGATTGGCAAAAAACAGTTGAAGCTACGCCCGAAGTAAAGCCTGTCGAAGAGCCAGCTAAACCGGCTGTTCCTGAAAAGAAAGCCGAGGCACGCTTTGCCGTTGAACCGCCCGAAGTAGCACTCCCCTCTGAGAAGCCCCCGGTTGTGGCTCCCAAAGTGGATTTGTTGCAGGAGCGTCAGAAGGACTTCGTTCCTACCGTTCGGAAAATCGAGTTTAAAGCACCCGAACCCACTCCGGCCGAGCCTAAAAAAGAGAGCCTGTTTGAAAAGGCGGCCTCTTTATTCGAAAAGAAGCAAAACGACAAAACACTGGCCAGCCAAGCCAGCCGTCAGCCCATCTCCAACATTAAAGCGGCGATCGGAATCAACGATAAGTTTTCTTACCTCAAGGAGCTCTTCAAAAACAACATCAACGAATACAACGAGGCCCTCGAAAAACTCAATAATTTCGAGAGTTATGCCGATGCCGAGGACTATTTTCAGGAATTGAAAGCTAAATATGGTTGGGATCCGGAAAGTAAGTCATTTCAGGGTCTTGCCGATCTGCTCAATCGCCGGTATTTGCACAACGCTTAGTCATGGGGCGCCTTATTTTGGTTCCCACTCCTTTGGGTAACCTTGGCGATATCACTTTACGGGCTTTGGAGCAATTGAAGTCGGCCGATATTGTTTTGGCCGAAGACACACGCACTTCTCAAAAGCTCCTCTCGCACTACGGAATTCAGGCAAAGCTGCGATCGTTTCACCTCCACAACGAACACAAAGTGCTCGAGGAAACGGTTCGTTTAATTGCTACACACAACGAAGTTGTTCTGGTGAGCGATGCCGGAACCCCGGGCATCTCCGACCCCGGATTTTTACTCGTCAGAGCCTGTCACGAAGCCGGAATCCCTGTTGAATGCTTGCCCGGCCCGGTTGCCTTGATTCCTGCCTTGGTTAAATCGGGTTTTCCCTCCGATCGATTCGTGTTTGAAGGCTTCCTTCCGCATAAAAAAGGGCGACAATCGCGCATTCAAACTCTTATCCATGAGCGTCGGACGGTAATCTTTTACGAATCGCCACACCGTTTACTCAAAACACTTCAGCAGTGCGCGGAAATCCTTGGGAAGGAAAGAAAAGCTGCCGTCGTTAGAGAGATTAGCAAGCTCCATGAGGAACTTCATTCCGGCTCGCTCGATGAATTAGTTCGCTACTTTACCCAAACAGCCCCGAGAGGCGAAATCGTCTTACTTATTCACCCCGTTGAAGATGTATCAGACATGGAAAATTCTGATGATCAGCTTGATGCAGCCGAGCTATTCCTGCGGGGGCCTGCAAAAAGAAAAAAGGCGTAAAAGAAAGCCACCAACGACACTCCGGCCTGCGTGGTTAATGTGTCCTC
>CANHCM010000075.1 GCA_947459155.1 Bacteroidota bacterium
CCGACTTCAGGCGATTTATCAATCTGAGTAAGAATGCTTCCGTGGCATTCCGAGGAATTGTTGGTCTTGGCATTCCCTACGGCAACAGTATTTCGATGCCCTTTGAGAAAAGCTTCTTTGTGGGTGGCGCGAACAGCATTCGGGCGTGGATAGCCCGTTCGCTGGGCCCCGGAGGCTACCGCGATACAAGCGGTTTTCGGATTGACCAAATCGGAGACATCAAGTTGGAATGGAATGTTGAATTCAGGCAGAAACTCTATTCCGTTTTTGAGCTGGCAGCCTTTGTCGACGCCGGAAACGTATGGCTCCGACAAGAAGATCCGCTCCGACCACTCGCCCATTTTGAGGTCGATCGTTTCTATTCGGAAATTGCGGTTGGCGCCGGTTTAGGACTTCGACTCAATTTCAACTTCTTCATCATCCGTTTGGATGCCGCTCACCCTCTGCGGGAGCCGGCCTTCTTACCGGGCGATCGATGGTCGTTTAATCGCCTTGGCATGGACCGCGTGAATTTTAACTTTGGTATTGGTTACCCATTCTGATGCAGGACTTTTGGGAAAATTGTTTTCAGGGAATTCGGGTTACCGAATTGGCTTCGGTGCTGGCAGGGCCTTCGGTTGGGCGATTTTTCAGAGAGCACGGAGCTACCGTGGTTAAAATTGAAAATCCGCATACCGGTGGCGATGTTACGCGCAGTTGGAGAGGTGCGCAGGAATCCGGCGAAGGACTAAGCGCTTATTATTGTTCAGTGAACCAGGGCAAGGAGCTCCGGTGGCTGGATTTGAAATCTAACGAGGGAATAACTGAACTGCTTTCTCTACTTGAAGAAAGTGATGTGTTTCTCTGCAATTTCAAGCCGGGCGAGGACGAGCGAAGAGGACTTAACCTGAAAACCTTAGCCAAAAAGTTTCCCCGTCTGATTATCGCACAGTTGGATTCTTTTCCCGAGGGTGATGACAGGCCGGCTTACGACATTGTGCTGCAGGCCGAGAGTGGTTTTTTATCGATGACCGGAAGTACTGATGGTTTACTGGCGCGCTTACCTGTGGCCTTAATCGACGTAATGGCCGGTCAGCAGTTGAAGGCAGCGGTGCTGATGGCCTTATGGCAAAGAGAAAGGTCAGGACAAGGAAGTTTGCTGAGGGTAAACTTGTGGGAATCGGCAGTGGCGGCTTTGGTCAACCAGGGGAGTGCGTATCTGATGACCGGAAAGGTTCCGGTTCCACAAGGTACGCTGCATCCTCAAATTGCACCTTACGGAGAACTGATGGTTTGCCACGATGGCCGTAAGTTGGTGCTCGCAGTCGGAAACGAAAAACAGTTCGAGGCTTTGTGCGAGGTTTTGGGACAAAAACAATGGTCTGTCGATGAGCGCTTTCGCGACAATCCGTCCAGGGTGAAACACCGACATGCCTTAGCCAAACTGCTGGAGATTGAATTTTGCCGGCAAACAAGGTCGTATTGGATGGAAAAACTCGGGACGGCCGGTGTTCCGGCTGGAGCTGTTTATGACGTGTCGGAAGTACTGGAATCGCCATTTGCCAAACCTCTCATTCAAAAAGGTCGCTATGGCAACCAGATGCTTAAGAGTTTGAAGCTTAGTGTAGTCAGGAGAGTTCTGCGAGATTTAGATTGAGCTCCAAAAAAAAGGGAGCACCTTTGAAAGATGCTCCCCTAACGTTGATTTATTGAAAGCCTAAGTGGTATTCAAACATTGAATAACCTCATAAGCCGCAGTTGTAGATTATCCGTTGTTGTAGTCGTCGAGCTCTTCTTCGATGAAGTTGAGTTCAGACTCGTTCACTTTACGAACGTTCTTGGCTACCTCGTTTCCTTTATCATTGATTTCGATGGTAAACTCAACAGCGTCGCCGTCTTTGATTTCATTGAAATCGCCATCTACCACATCTAAATAGTGGAAGAAAAGATTGTTGGGCGGATACGCTACGAAGCCATAACCACTCTTCATATTGAGGGTTTTGGAAATTTTCACTTCGCCTTTGTCTACAATATTCTTGTAGGTTTTCGGCGCGCTTTCCTGAGTAACGAACAATTGAGAAACCTGCGAGTCTTTGCCGGTTACACGATTGTCGATGAGTTCGTGCATAGCGATTGGATAGGTCACCTCTTCGAGCAAATCCTGAGAAGTGCGGGTCACAATTTCGCGACCGGTATCGTCGGTGTATTCAAAATCCCAGCTTAATACCATTACACGAGTACCGAGGGTGTTCACCTTACGAATCAGTGGAACGAAATCGCCATCCGCAGTGATTAAAACAAGTACATCATAATGCTTGAGCCAAGCCAACTCAAGAGCTTCGAGGGCGAGCCAAACATCAATGCCTTTCTCTTCTTTACGGTTTCCGCGATTTCGCAATGGCAGGTAGTGAGTTACTACACCTTCCGACATTAATACATCGTCGAATAAACGATCATTGTACAATTGATTCCCGCGCTGTGAGGCTTCATAAGCACTCATTCGGCCGCGGAAATAGTGTGCGTCAACAACATGGCACAGTTTGTAGTCAACCGCCATTTCTTCGGCTACTTTTTCACGAATGAAATTGTGTAAACCTGCGATGCTGATTCTTCGTCTTCTGGCGTGAAAGTAATTGTAGTAATTACTCACGTGAAGGAAGTAGTTGCCGTCGTAAAATACTCCGATTTTAACGACTCCGTCTCTGGATGCAATCATAGTTAAGTATAAAGTTGGTTATGTATATGTCCTTGTGAATAAGGTTAGTGAGTATGGACGTATACTTTACAAACAACCCTATGCAGCTGTTTGTTTAGAGTATTGAAGGCTGCCCTAACCCTCAAAAAACCTTGCGCAAATGTAAAGGTTATCATTTCCCTTCACACTGGATTAACATTCTATTTTAATGAACCTTTAATGATTTAGGGCATTCTCCCCAGAAACGCATTGTGCCACTTGTTTATTTTAACTCCGGCTACTCTTTTGAAATACAAATCGATAGCCTCAATTATGGGTGCAAAAACGGGGCATTTTGTGCATAGGTATTAATGCCCTTCGGGATGACCCCACAAAACAAAAAAGCCCGTCGAAAATGACAGGCTTTTGGTACCGAAGGCCGGACTCGAACCGGCATGTCTTGCGACACACGCCCCTGAAACGTGCGTGTCTACCAATTTCACCACTTCGGCTTGGGGAGCGCAAAATTACTTTTTTTTCGATTCAACCCTATGTTAAGGTTCAATTAACAGGAGGCTGAAAACAAAGTGTCTGACAATGAGATTTTTATTTTGGAGCGCGCCTGAGCAGCACCAAGGCGAGTATGAGGAAGGTGAAATTGGGAATCCAGGCGGCAATGGCCGGGTTCATACCTCCTTCGGTAGCAAAAACCGAAGAAACCTGCATAAACATCACATAGGTGAAGCTAATCCCGATTCCAATTCCAATGTGTAAACCAATGCCTCCCCTCACCTTGCGGCTTGCCATCGCCACCGCAATAAGCGTGAGAATCAGGTTTGCAACCGGATTCGCCATCCTGCGGTGCTTTTCCAAAATGTAGTAATCGACAAATTCGGAACCCTTCGCTTTTTCGCGCTCGATGAAGCCATTGAGCTGGAAAAAATTCATCATTTCCACATCATCATCGGCTATATCCAAATCGCCGGGCTTAAAACTCAGTACCGTGTCTAATGCCGCACCACGCCGTAATTTCTCCGTTTTTCCATTGAATGTGCGAATGGCATAATTCTCCAATGTCCAACGCTGTTGAATCGAATCCCAACGCACATAATCGGCACTGAGCTTCACCTTCATTTTTCGTTGCTGCATCTGCTCAATCGTAAAGCGGTAGCCGGTTTTGGATTTCTGGGTGTAGGTTTCGAAATAGATGTAGGTGTTCGGACTAATTTGTCGGTGTAAATTGTTGTAATTCCGCTTCCAGTTGTGCTTTAAATACTTGTACTCGAATTTAAGTCTGCCTTCGTTGGCCTTTGGAATTACAAAGCTGTTGAGCAGGAAAGAAACCAGTCCAATCAATGCGGCTGAAAACAAATAAGGCCGCAGCAAACGCCAAAAACTAACGCCCGAACTCAGCATGGCCACAATTTCGTATTGATTGGCCAATTTGGAAGTGAAGAAAACCGCCGAAATAAATACGAAAAGCGGAGTAAACAGGTTGGCGAAGTAGGGAATGAAATTCAGGTAATAATCCCAAATAAGCTCTGAGGCCGGAATGTTTTTCTCGAAGATATCGTCGACCTTTTCTGTAAGATCGAAAATCACGGCAATCACCACAATTAAGGCAATGGTGAAAATGAAGGTCCCAAGGAACTTCCGAATAAGATACCGGTCGAGCTTCTTAAACATCAATTACAGCCTTTGCTTAACTTTCTGAACCATTACAGATTTCCACTCGGCAAAATCGCCCTGCAAAATATGCGTTCGTGCCTGCCCCACAAGCCAAAGATAAAAGCCAAGGTTGTGAACCGATGCAATCATCCCGGCGAGGTATTCGCCGGCCACAAACAAATGGCGCAAATAGGCTTTCGAATACGCCGAATCAACGAAGGTGAGTCCATTGGGGTCGATCGGTGTAAAATCGTTCTTCCACTTTTCATTGCGAATGTTGATGATCCCTTCGGAGGTAAACAGCATCCCGTTGCGGGCATTGCGTGTGGGCATTACGCAATCGAACATGTCAACGCCGAGTGCAATACCTTCCAGAATATTTTCGGGCGTTCCAACACCCATCAAATAGCGGGGCTTGTCGGCTGGTAAAATTCGGCACACCAAATCGGTAAAGCGATACATCTCTTCTGCCGGCTCTCCAACCGACAAACCGCCAATGGCATTTCCGGCGGCTCCGCGTGAGGCAATGTATTCGGCACTTTCCTGACGCAAATCGGTGTAGGTGCTGCCCTGAACAATCGGAAAAAGGGTCTGTGGATAACCATAATGAGGCTCAGTTTCAGCTAAACGGGCAATGCATCGGTCGAGCCAACGGTGGGTCAGCTCCATCGACTTGCGGGCATAGCCGTATTCGCTGGGCCAGGGCGGACATTCATCAAAAGCCATGATGATGTCGGCCCCAATTTTCCGCTGGATGTCCATCACCGACTCCGGACTAAACAAATGCTTAGAGCCATCAATATGCGATTGAAAAACCGCTCCTTCTTCGCTAAGCTTTCGGCGCTCAGAAAGCGAAAAAACCTGATAGCCACCACTGTCGGTAAGAATTGGACGATCCCAACCATTGAACTTGTGCAGCCCTCCCGCCTGGTAAAGCACATCAACGCCCGGACGCAGGTAAAGGTGATAGGTGTTTCCGAGAATGATCTGCGCTTTCACTTCCTCTTTCAACTCGCGTTGATGCACCGCCTTAACCGTTCCGGCTGTTCCCACGGGCATGAATATGGGAGTAAGTATTTCACCATGAGGAGTTTCTAATTTTCCGGCCCGGGCGGCGGAGCGTGGGTCTGTTGCTGACAGCGTATAGCGCATCTTTGTTAAAAAGTTGGGCAAAGATAGCCCTTTCGCATACCGAAGTACGCATACTTTTGTGCCCTTAGTTTTGAGGATGGAACCCGATTTTTCGTATCGCTGGGAGTTATTGATTTTAGTTGCCTTTGGGCTGAGTCTTTTGGCGCAGTTGGGCTATTATTTCCTTACGGCGATAAGTGTTTCTCTGTATAAACTGAAGCCCCATCCGGTAAATTACCCGCCTGTTTCGGTGGTGGTTTGTGCCCGCAACGAAGAGGAAAACCTCAAGCAGTTTTTGCCGCTTTTGCTGGAACAGGAGTATCCGGAATTTGAAGTGGTTGTTGTAAACGATTGCTCTTGGGACGAAAGTGAAAAAGTGCTGGAGTCCTTGCAGGCTCGCCATCGTAATCTCGTGGTTCGGGAAATTAAGGAAGTGGAAGGTCGTGAGCACGGGAAAAAGTTTGCGCTCACCATTGGCATCAAAGCAGCGCGCTACGAAACACTGCTATTGACCGACGCCGATTGCAAGCCGAGTAGTTCCGACTGGATTACGCACATGATCAACGGCTATGGAGAATCGCATGAGCTTGTGCTCGGTTACGGGAAATACGAAAGGAAAAGTGGGTTTCTAAACCGCATGATTCGTTTCGACACCTTCTTTATCGGAGTGCATTTTTTGGCCAGGGCCATGCGTGGACAAACCTACATGGGTGTGGGAAGGAATCTTTCTTACAAGCGAAATCTGTTTTTCAAGGTTCGTGGCTTTGCCTCTCACATTCATATTTGGTCTGGCGACGATGACCTTTTCGTGCAGGAAGTGGCCACAAACAAAAATGTTTCGGTGGTGCTTGATAAAGGCGCCTTTACGATTTCTGAGCCCAAGAGCAGCTGGAAATCGTGGTTTCTTCAAAAGAAACGTCACCACAGTACAGCCCGGCATTATAAAGGAAGTCATAAATCGATGCTGTTGATTTACCCACTTACCTGGTATTTAATGCACCTGACCCTGGTGGCCGGAATACTTCTTCAATACAACGTGTTGATATTAATTGCAGGCTGGTTTTTACGCACCTTGGTGCAAATTACTATCTTGCACACAGCTGCGAGAAAATTAGATGAGAAAGAACTGGGCTGGATGTCGCCTGTGCTTGAATTAATTCAACGCATTTTCGTGAATCCCGTCTATTTCTTTTCTACGTTATTTGTAAGGCAACGCCGATGGATTTAGAAACCAACCTCTCTTCAAAAGCCCAGTACGACATACAGCTTGTAAATCGTGCGGTCGAAAAGCATGACCAGGCCGCCTACGCGGAACTGCTCGACCGGTACAGGGAATCGGTGTACTTTCTCCTGTTGAAGATGGTCAACAACAAAGACGATGCGGAAGATCTCACCATTGAGGCCTTCGGTAAAGCCTTTAAAAACATCGCTCAATACACGCCCAACTTCGCTTTTTCGACCTGGCTTTTCCGCATCGCCACCAACAATTGCATCGATTTCATTCGCAAAAAGAGAGCAGTCACGCTTTCTTTGGATAAATCGTTCATGACCGGCGACGGCGACGAAATGACCATGGATGTGCGCTCCGAAACGCCTGATCCGGAAGAAAATCTCATTCGTAAGCAGAAGCATATCCTCATGCGATCGTTGGTCGAAAAACTGAAGCCCCGCTACAGAATCCTCATCGAGCTGCGGTATTTTCAAGAGCTGTCGTACGAAGAAATCGCCGAGCAGCTCGACTTGCCCTTGGGAACCGTGAAAGCTCAACTCTTCCGAAGCCGGGAGTTCCTCTACAACATCATTCGAAATCAGCAGGAAAAAATCTGATTTCCGCAGGCATGTCCGGCATTGAGGTCATCAAACAACACTTCGCCCTGAGCAACAAACAGGAGGAACAGCTCCTCCGGCTGGAAGACCTGTACAAGGAGTGGAACGCACAGATTAATGTGATTTCGCGCAAAGACATCGAGGAGCTTTATGTTCGCCACGTTTTGCACAGTCTGGCCATTGCGAAAGTGATCTCCTTTTTACCCGAAAGCCGGGTTCTGGATATTGGCACCGGCGGAGGATTTCCGGGCATTCCTCTGGCCATATTATTCCCTGAAACTAAATTCGTGTTGTGCGACTCTATCGCTAAGAAAATCAAAGTAGTAAGTGAAGTAGCCTCAGCCATTGGTTTAAGTAATGTAGAAGCCATTTGGGGAAGAGCCGAACAGGTGCCGGGCCGCTTCGATTTTATCGTTTCAAGGGCGGTGGCTCCGATGACTGAGCTGGTTGGCTGGACATTCAGAAAGTTGGAATCGACGAACCGCCATCCACTGAAAAATGGCTGGGTTGTTTTGAAAGGCGGAGACATTCTGGAAGAAATCAGTTTGACCAAACGCAAATTCAAGATTCACGAGATTGCCCAATGGTTCGATGATCCTTTCTTCGAAACCAAAAAGGTTGTTTATGTAGGGTCTACAGAAAAAGTCTGAAATGCATCAGATGCGAGGCGACAAGGCGAAGCTGTATAAATATACTGCGAGCCGCGGGCAACGAAGCAGATGATGTATTTCTGGCTAACGAAGTGTTTTGGATTTTGGAAAGTTTTTCCACAGCCGGAATTGACAAGACAGGGCTGAAAACCTTGCATTTAAACGGGTTCAAACAGTTGCTAAAACACTTAAAACAAATTCAATGAGTGTTTTTCAGTAGGCCCTACGTAGGCGGCAAAGCCTGATGTCACCACGGTTCGCCTTACAAATACATTCACAAAACCAACCATTGGTCGGCTTCACTATTTTTGCGGCGTGGAAAAGGCAATAAATACTCCCGGCATCGAGCAAATTGGTAAGAAGATTCGGAAATCCGTTTGGGATGCCCAGGAACAGTTTACCCTGGCTGAGCCGGGCGATAAAATCATGGTATGCTTGTCGGGTGGAAAAGACAGCTACACAATGCTCGATATGATGCTGCACATGCAAAAGGCCATGCAGCATAGCTTTGAGATCATTGCCGTAAACCTCGACCAAAAACAACCCGATTTTCCGGAGCAAATCCTTCCCGAATACCTCAGCGCCTTAAATGTTCCATTCCGCATTTACGAGCGCGACACGTACTCCATTGTAACTGAGAAAATTGCACCCGGAAAAACCATGTGCAGCCTTTGCTCCCGCTTGAGAAGGGGCATCTTGTATGATGCGGCTGAAGAATTGGGCTGCAACAAGCTGGCTTTGGGACATCACCGCGAAGACATTCTGGAAACTTTTTTCCTCAACCTGTTCTTTGCCGGAAAGCTGGAGGCGATGCCGGCCAAATTCCGCACCGACGATGGCCGACATGTTGTAATCAGGCCGCTTGCCTTTGCCAAGGAGGCCGACATCAGCGTTTACGCCAGCCTGAGAAATTTCCCAATCATTCCTTGCAACCTCTGTGGTTCACAGGAAAACATGCAACGCAAGGTGATTAAGGAAATGATGATTCAGTGGGAAACGCAGTACCCTAATCGCAAAGAAATCATGATGACAGCCCTGTCGAAGGTGCATCCATCGCATCTATTCGACCCGAAAATCTACGATTTTGAAGCTTTGCAAGACCTTTTGGTGAAGGCAGAGAGCTAAGCCTTCTGCATCGATTTCCAGGTGTTAATCAACAAGTTCGTGGAGCTATCGTGTGAGTTCACCGGCTCTTCTACCCGCAATTCAGGCAGGATTTTGCCGGCCAGTTGTTTACCCAATTCCACACCCCACTGATCGTAAGAATAGATGTTCCAAATAACGCCCTGCACAAAAATTTTGTGTTCGTAGGCGGCAATCAGAGCCCCCAGATTAAATGGATCAATCTTCTTGATTAAGAAGGAGTTGGTTGGCCTGTTACCTTCGAATACCCGGTAAGGCGCGTGAAACTCAATTTCAGCTGCTGTCATCCCGCGTGAGCGGAGCTCCTCCTCCACTTCTGCTCTACTCTTTCCGTTCATCAAGGCTTCGGTTTGAGCGAAGAAATTCGACATCAGCAAGGTATGGTGCTCTCCGAGTGGATTTTGACTGATGGCCGGCGCAATAAAGTCGCAGGGAATGAGCTGAGTACCCTGGTGGATCAGCTGGTAAAAGGCGTGCTGACCATTGGTTCCGGGCTCGCCCCAAATGATGGGCCCGGTAGCATAATCGACCGGTTTTCCATTTCGGTCCACATACTTGCCGTTGCTCTCCATGTCGCCTTGCTGAAAGTAGGCCGCAAAGCGATGCAGGTATTGATCGTATGGCAGGATGGCCTGTGAAGCAGCTCCAAAAAAGTTCACATACCAAACCCCCAGCAAAGCCATGATTACAGGCATGTTCTGCTGGAATTCGGCGGACCGAAAATGTTCATCCATGGCGTGAGCGCCGGAGAGCAATTGCTCGAAATGCACAAAGCCCAGCGACAGAGCAATGGGCAAGCCAATGGCACTCCAAAGCGAATAACGACCGCCAACCCAATCCCAAAAACCAAACATGTTGGCGGTGTCGATGCCAAATTCGCTAACCGCAGCTGCATTGGTGCTCACGGCTACAAAATGTCGGGCGACGTGTGCTGCATCGCCACTCTGAGCAACAAACCAGTTTCGCGCCGAGTGGGCATTGGCCATGGTTTCCTGCGTGGTGAATGTTTTCGAAGCGATGATGAACAGGGTGGTTTCGGGGTCGACACGTCGCAGGGTTTCGGCCATGTGAGTGCCATCCACATTCGACACAAAATGCATGTGTATGTTGCGGTTCGAATAGGCCTTCAGCGCCTCGCAAACCATTACCGGACCGAGATCGGAGCCTCCAATTCCAATGTTCACCACATGTTGAATGGCCTTGCCGGTATACCCTTTCCAGCTGCCTGAATGCACAGCCTCCACAAAGGTTTTCATCCGCCCGAGCACGGCAAGAACGTCGGGCATCACATCGGCTCCATTCACAAGAACGGGTCGCCCGGAGCGGTTTCGAAGAGCGGTGTGCAATACGGCTCTTTTCTCTGTGGCATTGATGGCTTCGCCTGAAAACTGAGCCTGAATGGCTTCCCTGAGTTTACATTCTTCGGCTAAAGCCATCAGCAAAGTCAATGTCTCAGCGTCTATCCTGTTTTTGGAATAATCGAAAAGGATGTCGTTCCAACGGAATGAAAACGCTTCGGCACGGCTGGGATTCTCGGCAAACAGGGTTCTGAGATGCGTGCCTGAAATGCGGTCGAAATGTAACTTAAGCTTTTGATAAGCAGCTGTTTGAGTAAATGAAACGGCAGGAAGCATGGTTGTTTTTCGGTAGGTATGGGCATAAAAAAGAGACCCGGTTTTCCAGGTCTCTTGCTGATTTTATTGAGTTTAAGCGAGACGGTTGATGCAGTTCAGGTCGCCAAACGACTGCTCGAGGCGCTTCTTGAAGGCATCTTCGCCTTTACGCAACCAAACACGAGGGTCGTAGAACTTCTTGTTAGGCTTGTCGTCGCCTTCGGGATTTCCGATTTGGCCCTGGAGGTAGCCTTTATTGGCTTCGTAGTAATCTTTTACTCCTTCCCAGAAGGCCCATTGCAGGTCGGTATCGATGTTCATTTTTACGGCGCCATAGGCGATGGCTTCACGAATCTCCTCAACCGAAGATCCGGAACCTCCGTGAAACACGAAGTTTACCGGTTTATCGCCCGTATTGAACTTTTGCTGGATGTAATCCTGCGAATTCTTGAGAATGATCGGCATCAGCTTCACATTGCCCGGTTTGTAAACCCCGTGAACATTACCAAAAGCCGCGGCAACGGTAAAGTTCGGACTCACCTTCATGAGTTCTTCGTAGGCGTAAGCCACCTCTTCAGGCTGCGTGTACAGGTGCTTGCTGTCGATGTGCGAATTATCGACACCATCTTCTTCGCCGCCGGTTACCCCAAGCTCGATTTCGAGCGTCATGCCCATTTTCGACATGCGTTCGAGGTATCGCTTACAGATTTCGATGTTCTCATGAATCGGCTCTTCGCTGAGGTCGAGCATGTGGCTGGAGTATAGCGGGCGGCCGTGGGTACGGAAGTA
>CANHCM010000076.1 GCA_947459155.1 Bacteroidota bacterium
GTTGTCGTCGATGTTGGCATAAAGCCTGAAAAATCCGCTTTGTGAGCCCGCAATTAGATAGGTAACTCCACTTTTCCTGAAGAGCTGCGGAGTGCAGAATCCGTTGGGTTCGCCGGGTAAAGCGGTATTTACTCCGCCCCAGTTTTCGGCTTGTAGTTCCATGGCCGGACTACTGCCATTGCTCACATTTCGGTAGTATTGAATGGAGCCTTCGCGGGTGCCGACGAACAAGTCGACACGGCCATCCTGATCGATGTCGAAGAGGAAAGGAGCCGCGAAAGTGCCCACATCGATGTTTTGAAAGGAGGCAGTAACGAAAGTCATGTTGGCCGGAGCTCCTGCCGGTGCCGTGTTTTCGAAGTAGTAGATACTTCCGTCTGAACTGCCCAAGAGCAAATCAGCATCGCCGTCGTTATCGAGATCGCCGGCAGTAGGGTGGAGGTTGGCGGTTACTCCCGACAAGTTACCGGCAGAGGCGAAGTTTCTGTTGACCAGCCTAAATGATATGGCTTCGGCAGTACTTGTGTTTTCGAGCAAGGCCACTTGCGGCTTGTAGTCGCCGGTGGGTAAAAAGTAGCCATAATTACCAACAAGAATATCTCTTTTGCCATCGTTGTTATAATCGAAAAAGGTAACATTTGCTCCTTCTCCAAAATCGAGGGTTTCTTCAGAGAACAATGTATTGCCCTGGTAGCTGAAATTGGCCACTTCGGCATTTCCGATGTTTTTGTAATACAAAAAGCTGCGGTAGTTCTCGGAACCGGTTTTCGAGTTGGGCGACACCACCATGTCTTTGAGTCCGTCGTGGTCTACATCGACCATGTATGCCGCGGGAAAGATGGCAATATTCACTGCTTCTGTCGTTTCCGGAAACTCCGGAATCTGACTGGTGATGAGTGCCTGGGTGCTGGAGCCTCCGTTGATGAGCTTTACGAGATTTCGGTAGGCGATGTCGCCCAAAAGGAGGTCTTTGTCGCCATCACCATCGCTGTCGAAAGCCGTTAAGGTTGAACCGGCATGGCGTGCCGGCTCTGCAAACCGTCCACCGGAAAACCCAGCACAGGTATCGTTCAGGGTTACTTCGTTGGTGGAGAAACTCTCGGAAAATCTTCCCCAGCTGATGGTTTCGAGCTTCATGGCGAGGGTGTCGCAGCGGTTGAAGTTTTCCTGCGCCATGTTGCGGTGGTATTCAACGCATGAGCCTAATAGGTTGAAAACGAGAATGTCCAAATCGCCATCATTGTCGATGTCGTTAAAAGCGGGAATGTCGACAGGAATGGTATAAATATCCACAGTGTTGGATCCGGCACGGGTTCTTAGTTTATCGGCGTAGAGCCGCCATTGCGGAGGACTACCGGTTGGGCCATCCTGCACAAAAACACGAATGCCGCTATTGTTGAAGGTGAAAAGGTCGGGACGGTTGTCGCAGTTGAAATCGATCATCAGCGCGAAGCTGCTCAGGGCCGGAAGAAAGCCGTCGGCATCGGTGTTGAGGCGGTAAGCGCCTTGATGATACTCGAGGAAGGTTGCTCTATTTCCGGAACGGTCGAAGATGAATAAGTCGAGCTCATTGTCGCCATTGATGTCGATTTCGCTCACCTGACAAAAGTTAAATCCGCCGGTCCACGGAAAATCCAACACTTGATTATTCTCGTTGGTAACCAAAACCGATGAATTTCGGTTAAAGGCCAGCACGGTTTGTTGTGAATAAAGCGAATTGACAAAGAGGAAAAGTATTGGAAATACGGCACAGAGCTTCAATGTCGAAATGATTTTGGGCATGTGCAAAAATGCCTTTTTTTCTTTAGAATCTACTCAAGGATATTCGTCTGATGTTCTATATTTGCCGTCCGATTTTAAGAAATTTTAACAAGTTCAGATGCAAAACAAAGGCGCAATAAGCTTTTTCGCGATTCTCCTAACACTTGTTTGTTTGTATGAGTTGTCATTTACCTATATGTCATCCCGCATTGAGAAAGATGCGATGGAGTATGCAGGTGGTGACTCGCTAAAAGCCAGAAATTATCTCGATTCTATTGCCGGCGAAGTAGTTTACTTAGGTAAAACGTACAGCGAGGTTAAGGAAAAAGAAATCAACCTGGGTCTTGACCTGAAAGGTGGTATGAACGTGATGCTCGAAGTATCGGTAGCCGACGTTCTCCGCACCCTTTCTAACAACAGTCAGGATCCGACCTTCACCAAGGCTTTGCAGCAAGCATCTGCAGAGCAGAAGAAGAACGGTGGTGATTACGTTACCTTATTCTACAATGCCGTAAAGCAAATTGATCCGAATGCTAAGCTTTCCTCACCGGCTTTCTTTGGTAACAAAGACATGCAGAGCCGTGTGAACTCCAAGATGACCAATGATGAGGTGATCAATGTGGTTCGTGAGCAAGTGAAGTCGTCGATCGACAATGCATACCTTGTTATTCGTAACCGTATCGATAAGTTTGGGGTTACTCAGCCGAACATTCAGCGCTTGGAAGGTTCTGACCGCATTTTGGTGGAGTTACCCGGGGTGAAAGATCCGGAGCGCGTTCGTAAACTTCTTCAAGGAGCGGCCAAACTCGAGTTTTGGGAAACTTACGAAAACGGTCAGGAGATTTGGAACTCTCTGGAGGCTGTGAACAAGCGTATTGCTGAGCTCAACGGCTTGAAGCCTGTTGTGAGCGATAGCGCGGTGTCTGGCGATAGTACGCAAACTGCAAGTGCCGACTCAGCAGCTAAAGCCGTTGCACAGGCGGCAGATTCTGCAAAGTCATTGGCCGAAAAGCTCGCCTCTGCGAAAGACTCAGGCGCGAAAGGCGCTGATTCTGCTGCAGCCCTCAAGGCCGATCAGGAGAAATTCCGCAAAGAAAATCCACTCCTGGCTGTTCTTACCCAGAAAGTGTATCAGGAAAAGGCCGACGGTCCATACTTGTATACTCCGGGGCCAGCCATCGGCTTGTCGCTCATTAAAGATACATCACGGGTAAACCAATATCTCCGTATGCCGGAGGTTAAAGGCTTGCTTCCAGCGGACGTACGTTTCATGTGGGGCGTTAAATCGGCGAAAGACAAGACTCAGGTTTTGGAATTGTTTGCCGTTAAAGTACCTCGCGATGGAAAGCCAAAGCTTACCGGCGACCACGTTGTAGATGCTCGTCTTGCTTATGGTCAGCTGAACAACCGTCCTGAAGTATCCATGGCCATGGACGGCGAAGGGGCGCGAATCTGGAAGAAGATGACCGGTGAGAACGTTAAGCGTAGCATCGCCATCACGCTCGACGAATATGTGTACAGTGCACCCACTGTACAGCAAGAAATTGCCGGCGGTGTTTCTCAGATTACCGGTGATTTTTCGATTAAAGAGGCGGAAGACTTAGCCAATATCCTCAACTCCGGTAAAATGGATGCTCCTGCACGCATCGTTCAGGAAGCCGTTGTGGGGCCATCTTTAGGTGCTGAAGCGATACAAGCCGGTTTGATTTCTTCATTGGTAGGTTTGCTCTTGGTATTCCTATTCATGGCCTTCTACTACAGCGGTGGTGGTATTGTTGCCGACATCGCTTTGATTACCAACCTGTTCTTCCTGATGGGTGTGATGGCTTCTCTAGGCGCGGTGCTTACCCTGCCTGGTATTGCTGGTATCGTGTTGACCATCGGTATGTCGGTAGATGCCAACGTACTGATCTATGAACGTATACGAGAAGAGCTGGCTGCGGGCAAGGGTTACAAGCTTGCCATAGCCGACGGTTACAAGAATGCCTACTCAGCCATCATCGACTCCAACGTAACCACCTTATTGACCGGTGTTGTACTCTATGTTTTTGGTAGTGGTCCAATCCAAGGTTTTGCCACTACATTGGTGATTGGTATTTGTACCTCACTGTTTGCCGCGATTTTCATCACCCGTCTGATTTTCGACTTCTTCGCAGGTCGCAACAAGCAACTCAGCTTCTCGATTCCGATGACGGCAAACATCCTGAAGGATTCGAACTTCGACTTCATCAACCAGCGTCGTCGTTTCTACATCATTTCATTGGCGGTTATCTTGTTGGGTCTGGGCTCTATGTTCATTCGTGGGTTCGGTTACGGTGTTGACTTCGAAGGTGGTCGTTCGTACGTTCTTCAGTTCGATAAGCCAGTGTCTTCAGAAAGTGCACGTCAGGCCATCTATTCGGCCATCAAGCAAGCGCCCGATGTTAAGATTTACGGCGGAAGCAACCAACTTCAGGTAACCACCGACTACATGATCGGTGACGAGTCGTTGGCGGCTGATTCGGCAGTATCGAAGATTGTGGTGAGTGAGCTGACCAAGCTTACCGGAAAAGAGCCTGTAATAATCCTTGCCAATAAAGTGGAGCCAACTGTGGCGAACGATATCAAGGATTCTGCGATTCTTTCGATCATTTTCTCGTTGTTGATTTTGTTTGCTTACCTGTTGATCCGTTTCCGCAAGTGGCAATATGGTGTAGGAGCCATCGCCGCACTGGCGTATGTGGTGATCTTCATCTTGTCGGTGTTCTCCATCTTTAATGGAATTCTGCCGTTCTCGTTGGATATTGACCAGGCCTTTATTGCGGCAATTCTTACCGTGGTGGGTTATTCAATCAACGATACGGTGGTAATCTTCGACCGTATTCGTGAATACCTTGGTCAGCATGGCAGCAAGCGCGAAGACATGGCAACAATCATCAACAACGCCTTGAACAGCACGCTGAGCCGTACCGTAGTAACCGGTTTAACTACCATTGGAGTGTTGATTATTCTCTTCTTCTTCGGTGGTGAAGTCATTCGCGGGTTCTCCTTCGCGATGCTCATTGGTGTAATTGTGGGTACTTATACCTCACTCTTCGTAGCTTCACCTGTGGTGGTTGACCTCTTCCGTCGCAGTGCAAAAAACGAGAAGTCGGAATAAGACATCCAAAATAAACGTACTTTTGAAGCAGGTTTTCGACATGAGAACCTGCTTTTTTGTTATGCCGGTATTGTTGTTTTTTGAAGTTGGTGCTGGGGAGCTGTTGCTGATTATGATTTTCGTGCTCATCTTCTTCGGCTCGAAGAATATTCCTCAAATCGCCCGTGGTTTAGGGAAAGGCATGCGCGAAATCAAAGATGCCTCCAACAGCATACGTTCTGAAATAGCCCGTGAGGCCAATAAGGTGGGTGAAGAAACCGGCATTAAAAAGGACATTGAAACCATACGCGACGACATCAATAAAAATATTCAACCATGAAAAGCATTCTGCTTGGAGCCTTTGGGCCCACCGAAATCATTCTTGTTGTAGCTGTTCTCCTCATCTTTTTTGGAGGCAAGAAAATTCCTCAATTGATGAAAGGCATCGGACAAGGCATCAAGGAGTTTAAGCAAGCCAAAGACGGCTCCCCGGAACCTGAAAAAACACCGGTAGAAAAGCAAGTACAGTAATCGGCTTGGGACGGGACTAAAACTCGAAAGAGAATTGTCCCGACTGTAGACTCTCGTAACGTTCCTGATCGAATTCGAACAGGCGTGCTCTTTTGTGGGGTACGCCTTTTTGTTTTTCCTGGAGCGGCTTGAGGAAGTCTTTGTTCAGGATTTTCCGGCGGAAGTTTCGCTTGTCGAGCGTAGTGCCCAAAATGGTTTCGTAAACCCGCTGCAACTGTCCGAGGGTAAACTTTTTAGGAAGCAGCTCAAATCCAATGGGCTCAACGCGCAGTTTATTTTTCAGCGAGCGGAGGGCAGAATCTAAAATCTGGTTGTGGTCGAAGGCCAAATCCGGGATTTGGTGAATGGAGCACCAGAAAGCCTTACGGGCGAAAGACGCAGCTGAGGGCTGGTAATCGTCGAGCTTCACCAGAGAATAATAGGCCACGGTAATTACCCGGGCTGTGGGCACATCACGAACGGCGTTCAACCACTGGGCATCGGCCGAGCTCTTTACACGATTGGGATCTCCAAAGGCGTAAAACTGTTGTAGGTAAAGGTTTTCCAGCGAGGTGAGCTCACGCAGAATCCTCTTGGCGGAAGTATCCAGATCTTCGTTGTCGTTAATCAGGTTTCCGGGCAATGAGTAGCGTTTCGATTGAAAATCGGAATCGTCGATGTTCCGCTCAATCAACAGTACTTTTAAATCTCCTTCCTCAAAACCAAAAATCACGCAATCGACAGAGACGTGAGGGTTTTGTAATCCGGTATTTACAAGTGTTTCAGGTTGTGTAGGCAACGTTTTCATCAGGTGGCGTAAATTTAAGAAAAAACCTAATGGTGTCATTCCAACACTACCGACCAATACTTAAATTTTCGGGTCGTAGGCCTGTTTTTGATGGCCTATGTCATCCATCTACACCACGCTAAGCTCCCGGTTTATGACTTAAAAATTCCACAGTAAAGGCACAGCGCTGAGATTAGCCCGCCAGCCAAAGCCTGAAACCGCGAGAACAATGGCCCCGGAAGGTCATCCGCTTGCGGCAAAATGAAAGAAATGCGGGGCACTATGCAGCCAAGGCCAACCGAATTAAAACTTTACACGGGCATACTTGAAGTTTCCGCGTTTGTAGTTGTAAAAGACAACAGCGGTGGGCGATTCCTGAAGAAAAACCTTGGGAACCGCTACTGTTTCTGCCTCTTTTCCGTTAAAGAGCATGGTTGTGGCTTGGGCACTGCCGTCGTACGGAATGCGCGTGCAGTAGACCGAAGCCCGGTTGGGATTGCTCATCCGGTTGTTGGGGTCTTTTCGGTTCGCGTTGTAGATGAACACCATTTCCTGCTCGTTCGAAATCACACAAAATGAGTTGAATAAGCCTCCATCGTCGGCCGTGTTTTGCGTTTTGGCCACCATGGCTGTTTGAGTGCAGCGGCCATCCGCATCGAGCCGAATCATAAAGGCATCGTCGTAACGAAACTCAAAGGCGTTGTTACTGTAGAGAATGAAATACCGCTCGGCCACCAAAACCACGCCTCCATCGGCCTTCGGAACCATGTGCCGCATGTGAAAATTACTGATCACTCCGTTGGTGCTTTCGGCGTTTTTACCCAGCGCCAGACTCAGCATTTCGCGACTAAAATTATCTTCGATGTCGCGGACCACTGAACCGGTTTGGGTATCAATCTCTCTGTAAAAGTAGCCTTCGGCGGATGACTTTCCTCTTCCGGAGAAAAAGCCCGACACGAATAGTCGCTCCGAACCAAATTGAAGCAGAATGTCGTTGTTAAACTTGCCCGGAATCTTGAGCGAGAACTCTTCCCAACGGTCAAGCGATTTTAGATAGGTAAACAGTGTGTAGAGGTCGTCGGGACCCTCTTTGTCTGGATTCCGATACTTGAACACGCAGGCCGCATCGCCATTGTTGGAAATTTTCATATCGATCAGTTCGGCCTCATCGACCGGAAACTTGGGGCTAAACTCCACCGACCATTGTTGACTCAGCTTATTATCGAAGAAAGCCATTTTGAAAAACTTATCGGCTTTCTGGTTCTTGGGAAACCGCAATTCGTGGTGCGCAACCATGAAATGTTGTTGGTCGGGACTGGCTTCAACGCGAAAGGTGTGGGATTTTCGACCCGAAATCAGGTGGTTTTGTGTGTTGTAGCTGATGAGCTCTGCGCCGGGTCGTTCGATTTGGCCATCTTCTGAGATCGAATGCGCCAACAAGCGGTTCGACTCGCCGTTGTTGGCCTCCTGATACGAAAAGGCGTAGAGTTGCCCTCCAATCATTTCGATGCCCAGCATCCGCATCGGATCGCCGGTTGAGCGGTCTTCGAGGTCCAGCTCTCTCGAAGAGACTTGCCGAAGGGCCTCGTCGTAAATCTCCAGAAAAACCCGACTGTTCTGTCCAAAATACAAACGCTGGGTGTTAAACGGCGCGTCGTTGGAGAACTTGGCCACACCCACAATCATCGCGCCCAGTGCGGCTTTGGCATCGCTCCTGAGCAATTGGGTGTAAATGCCGGCGCTGTAACCGGTAATTCGAATGGTGTAGATTTTTCCATCCTTTTGCCCCAAAAAAAAGGGCATGTTCCTGTAGGAAGCGGACTCCGATTCGGTACCAAATTCGGTTTGTTGTGCAAAAGCCATCGAGCAGCCGAACAGGCCAATGAGAAGCAGAAATCGCAGCATAGGGTAGGTGTTAATTAGGGTTGGATGACGATCGGAAGCGCCTTAAAATTGCCCGCCTGAACGAAATAAATACCGGCCGGGAGCGCTATGCCTTCCATGCGCAGTTGTTTTTCGCCGGATGGCTGAGCCTGAGTCTGGTGAATCAATCGACCGAGGCCATCGAAAACGCGGATTGCGGTGGATTGATGGCGGTCGAGAGGCCATCCTTGCAACACCCAATTACCGCCCTGGATGAATACTAAAGGCGACATGTTTTCCGATTCGGCTATGGACACCGTTCCCAAATCGAGTGGGGCGGAGGTAGAAGTGCATCCTTCGGCATTGCTCACAATGGCCGTGTAAACACCAATGGCCGAAACGGTTAAGGTGTCGTTTGTTTCATTCGGAATCGGATTGCCATCCAATAGCCACTGCACCGGAAATGCCGAGCCGCCTTCAACCACCAATTCGCCGCCATCGAAAGTAATCACCGGTAAGGCCGGCAGTTCGAAGACGGTAATCAGGGCGGTGTCGGCCGACAAACAATTGGCCGGTGTGCTGAGCTGAACCACCAATGCCGCGTTCGATTGCACAACGAGTGTATAGCTGTTGTTCTCTGGCTCAACGCTAAGGTCATCCAAACGCCACTCATAAGAACCCTGATTTTCCGGCACACTAAAACTTAATGTATCGCCGGGGCAACCACTAAATTCACCCGAAATGTTGAAGCTAACCGAATCTTCAACAACAACTTGTAAGGTATCGCTGGTTGTGCAACCATCGCTGTTGGTGAGGGCTAAGATGTAATTGGTGGTTTGGGTTGGGCTCACGGTTATGAGACTTTCATCGGGAAGACCGTTGTTGCTCCAGTTTGGAGTAAGTTCGGTGTTCAGGCCGATTTCGAGACTTTCGCCGGCACAAAGGCTTTGGTCATCACCCAAACTAAACTCGGGAGCCTCGGTAATATTGAAGCTCAGGCTTGAAACATGGCTGAGCGGCGAGGCACAGCTCAAACTGCTTTGAACGGTGAGCTGCATGGTTCCGGCAACGGTAAAGGTGTCGATGCTGAGTTGTGGGGCTTCGTAATTCAAGGGCACACCATTTAAGCTCCAGAGGTAAGTTGGGTTGTTGCCTAAAGCGCTTCCCGAGGCCTGAAACTGAATTGGAGCCCCGGAACATACATTGGCCGGTGTGGCTTCGATGATGCCCAAAGGCTGCACAGTATTGGAAATCCTGATTGGATAGCCATTGTCGGGAGCCACCAGTTGCGGGTCGTTGCACACCACGCGAATCCGGTAGTTTAGGCCGGAAGCATTGGCCGGAAGCTGGCAGGTAATGATTCCCGATGGGTTAGGGGAGGGCAATCCAAGGGTTAAGGAGCCGATGTTTACCGGATTGGCAAAGCTGCCGGAGGCATCGCTGAGCTGAGCGGTGACCACATTGTCGTTAACCAACAGGCCGCCGGCAATGAAGCCAACAAAAATGCGCTGCCCTGAGCAGTAAATACTGTCCTGAAGGTAGGTTCGCGTAAGCTCTTGGGGTTTAAGAGTATGCAGCACGCGCGACAAGCCACCGGTGCAATAGCCGTAATTGCTGCCTACCATGAAAATGGTGTTTACGCCACCGTTATTTGCCAGGCAATAGGTGGATTCTGAACCAATGTTAACACCGGCATTTACAGTTCTTGCCTGTGAATTTAGCCGGGCGAAAAAGCCCAATGAATCGGTGAGCCAGAACATCTCGTCGATCTCTGCATTGCTTTGTCCGGGCGGAAAAATGGCCGACCACTCGGTGCCGCCATTCAGTGTTCTGTGCAATTTCCCAAAACCGCCTGAGGCATAAGCCACATTCTGCGAGGTAATCCAGATGTCATCGAAGTTTGAATTTTGCAAAACCCCATTCACCGCAAGCTCCCAGAGCAGGCCGGCGGTTGAAGTTCTGTAGATTCGGCCATTCCCACAGACCATCCCGTAATTTCGATTGAGAAAGTAAACCGCACTCAGGGTTTGGGCCTCGAAGGGTTCCTGAATAAACCAATTCAGGCCTCCGTTGATGGTTCGCAATACTTTTCCATTGCTTGTGGTGGCATAAGCCCACAATGAATCAACCGCGTGGAGGTCGGTAATTATGGCGTCCTGACCGGTTGAGATGTTCGTCCAGCTTAATCCTGCATCTTCCGAACGAAGCACAGTACCACTGTCGCCGGCTGCCAAAACCAGGTTATCGGTGAGGTATTGAACAGAACTGAGAAACTTGTCCGACCCTGTGGTCATCTCCCGAAGGGTAAGCGCCCCATTCGTTGTGCGAAAGATGTTTCCATTGCTGCCTACAAACAAACCTTCGGCGGGCGATTTAAAGGCACAATCCTGCATTTCCGCCCACATGCCTGTATGCACATTGGTCCAGCTCAGCCCACCATTGGAACTTTGGTAAATCCGTCCTAAATCCTTTGAGCCATAGGCATTTTGCTCATCAAAAAAGAAAACACTTCTCCAGGAGTCAAAATCGCCGGAGGGCACAACTTCGGTCCATGATTGTCCTCCATCTTCAGTTTTTAACAAAAGATTCGGGTCGCCAATGGCAAAACCCTTATTAGGACTGATAAATTGAAAACGTGTGAGCACATAATTCGAAGGGGAATCGTAGGCTGTCCAGGAGGAACCGCCGTTGGTGGTGCGCAGTATCTTGTTGAAGGCCAACACGTAGCCATTGTTCGCATCGGAAAACCAAACATCGCGGAAGAGCTCGGTTCCGGTGTACACTGAGTTCCAGGAGCTGCCTCCATTGGTGGTTTTTCTGACCGTACCTCCGTTTCCTACCATGTAACCGGTATTGGCATCGACAAACCAAACGGAAAAGAGATTTTGGGTGGTTCCCGAAGCGATGGTCGACCAGGTTCCTCCTCCGTTGGTGCTTTTGCGAAGAAAGCCTCCCGGCCCAACTACATAGCCGGTATTGGCGTTGGGAAAATGTAAATCGTTCAGTCCCGAACCAACCCCGGTAGTCTGGGTAGTCCAGCTTTGCCCGCCATCGGTAGTTTTGATTACTGTACTGCTCGCACCCAAGGCCCAGCCTGTGAAGGCATCTAAAAAGTGAAGTCGATTCAGGGTAACCGTTGAGCCGGTGTTCACCCGAATCCAGGTTTCGCCGCCGTCGATGGTGCGCAGAATGCTTGAGGTTCCGGAACAATTGCCCAGACCGGTCGACTGTCCGCAGGCGTACCCCGTTTTGCGGTCGGGAAAAACCAGATCGTTGATTTGCCCACCGTAAGGATTGGCCTGCCGCCATTGGGAAAATGCGAGGCTGAAATGGAAAATGGCGAGAATGAGGGTTGTGGTTTTTTTCATGCGATAACAAGTGAAGAACGCCGCGCTGTATTCGCCCGGAAGCAATGCGTTCAATGAGGGA
>CANHCM010000077.1 GCA_947459155.1 Bacteroidota bacterium
ATCCGCCCGCGGCAGGCTCGGTTTTTGGCAGCGAAACGCAGGTTCAGGATGGCCAGGTGCGCCTGATTACCACCGGAACACGCCGCTGGCAAACCGTGATTCACGCCGCCGATACAGGCGATGTGGATGCCGGCAACTACACCTTCCTGTTCACCAGCGGCTCTACCGGGAATCCATACGGAAACAAGTGGGCTGGCGTGAATGTTACCGTGAACACACTTCAGAATTACCAGTATAACAGCGGTCCCGATAATGCCATCACGCTTGCCGACAATACCTGGTACACCGTAAATTGGCGCGACAACGGCTACAATCCCAGCTCGGCGATTTTCATGGCCACCAGTGCCAGGCCGGTATTGATTGATTCGATAATTACCGATGCCAACCTGAACATGGTTGCGCCAAACCAGCCGGTTGAGGTGAGTGCCTTTTTGAGCGCTGAGCCATCGCCTGAGGAGTTTTTCTTCATTCGTTACAGTGTCGATGCCTTCGCTACTTCTTCGGTAATCCCAATGGATGTGGCAGGCCAGGAGGCTTTCGTTATAATTCCGGGTTTTATTGCCGGCAACCAAATTCAGTTTTACGTATTCAGCACCACTGTGGAGTCGGTAAATGCCGACTACGACATGCATACCCTCAATTTTCAGAACGACGAGGGATTTAACTTCGTGTACAACGTAAGTGAGCCGGAGCAGCTGGTAAACCTTGGCAACGATTTCTCGGCTTGTCCGGGCACCGGTCCTTGGTCGCTCAGCGCCGACGAGGGACTCGACAGCTACCTTTGGTCGACAGGAGCCACCACTTCATCGATCACCGTAAATACACCGGGCACTTATTGGGTTGAGGTAACGCTCGATGGAGAAATTGCCCGCGACAGCATCACGATTACCCTCGAGCAGGCTCCGGTGGTTGATTTAGGCGATGACGTGACCGTTTGCGGCGATGAAATTTTCGTGCTGGAGAGTGGATTTGTGGCGCCACCGTTTGGCAATTCCATCACCATTGTTTACGATGCCACACAAGGGCAGAGCGGCTTAGGAGGCGCCGAAACGGTGTACATGCATTCGACCTATGAGCAGGTGCCTTTTGGAGGTCCGGTTAGTCCATGGGTAGGCAATTGGGGGCAAGATGATGGCCTTGGTGAGATGACCTTAATTGGAAACAACCTATGGAGCATCACCATTAATCCATACGAGTACTATAACATTCCGACCAATGCGCCAATCAGCGGCTTGTTTATCGTTTTCCGCAATGCGGATGGCACAGCGACGGGCAAGGACATCAACGGCAACGATATATTTCTGAATTTACAAGGCTCCGCACCAACCTCAAGTTTCAATGGAATCACAGCTTCGGTGCAATCGAACGGCATTGCCGAAGTGCTGTGGTCGACCGGCGCGACAACCTCAAACATCAATGTTGAAATTCCGGGAACCTATTCCGTTACAGTGACCAACACGGCAGGTTGTTCGGCTTCCGACACGGTGGTGGTTAGCTTTAACGATGTGCCGGAGTTGACGGTAACCAGCGACACTTCATTCTGTGGTTCGACGGTTAACCTTCCGGTGTTGGCTCAGGGCGATTTTGAGAGCTTCAGCTGGAGCAACGGGGTTACCACGGCAGGCTTTACAGCAACAGCGCCCGGTGTGTATGTGGTGAATGCCACCGCCGACAATGGATGTGTTGTAACCGACTCTGTACGCATTCAAAACGATGTGTTGGGTGTTAGTCTGAACCTTGCCTCTGCCTACAGCATTTGCGGCGACCAGACCCTGGTTTTAAATCCGGGCGTTAGTGTAACTCCTCAAGGCGATTCACTCACCATCGTGTACGACGCTACTCAAGGTCAGACCGGTTTGGTGGGAGCTGAGAAGGTATACATGCACTCCTCTTTCGAGTACGTTCCATTTGGCGGCTCTGTGCTTCCATGGGTTGGTAACTGGGGGCAGGACGAT
This sequence comes from Bacteroidota bacterium, assembly GCA_947459155.1. Taxonomy (GTDB): domain Bacteria; phylum Bacteroidota; class Bacteroidia; order M30B66; family M30B66; genus CAMCXT01. The sequence goes on from CANHCM010000077.1 coordinate 1,956, forward strand.
GGTTTAGGGGAGATGACCTCCATCGGTGAAGACTTGTGGTCGATCACCATTAACGTTTACGATTACTATAACATTCCACAGGATTCGATTATCAACGGTTTGTTTATGGTTTTCAGAAATGCTGACGGAACGCAAACCGGGAAAGACAACAATGGCAACGACATTTTCCTGAACATGACCACATCGCCTCCGTCATCAGCCTTTGGCGGTGTTACGGCAAGCCTTGAAAGCAGTCCTTTCGTTGCCGCCTTATGGTCGAACGGCGAAACCGCCTCTACCATTACCGTTACCGAGGCTGGCACTTACAGCGTAATTTTCTTCGGTGAGAATGGCTGCAATGTCTTCGATACTACAACTGTTAGTATTTCGCCGGTTCCATCGATAAACCTTGGTGCCGACCGAATCTTGTGTAACGGCAGCAGCATTGAACTGAGTGTTGGCCCGGGCTTCGCCTCATACGAATGGTCGAATGGCGACGACGATGCGAGCACCACCATCGACTCTGCCGGGGCATACACGCTCACCGTGACTAATCAGGCGGGCTGTTCGGCTACCGATGTGGTGAATGTATTGTTGATTAATCCTCCCGTTGCTGCCTTCACGCCTGTTATCGACGATAACTTAACCGTAACGTTCACCGATCAGAGTGCTGGTCCGGCCAACTATTTCTGGGATTTTAATTCAGACGGTAACGATGACCTTTTCCTCAACGGCGACGTGTCGTTTACCTATCCATCGCCGGCGCTTTACTCGGCCACACTGGTGCTCACCAACCTTTGCGGAAGCGATACGTTATCGTTGGAGGTAGACCTGACGAATGTTGGCCTGAGTAAAACCACTGCCAGCGGCGTTGAAATTTTCCCAAATCCGGCAACCCAAACCTTATTCATCCGTACAGGAAGTCTGCAAGGCACGACAACGGTTCGGGTTTTCGATTTGAGTGGAAAGATGTTACGCAGCGAAGTTGCTACTTCGGGCATCATAAGCTTGGATCGCGGAACTTTGTCATCGGGCATGTACCTGGTTGAGGTTGAGCAAGGTCAGCAGAAGACAGTGTCGCGCGTAGTATTTGAATAACACTTTGGTCGCTACGGCGACGCAACGATAAGTGTGATGATGAGTGAGCCCGGTCTCCCGCGAGGGTTGACTGGGCTACTTATTTTTGGGCTTTTTCTTTGGTCCGGGCTCGTAGGAAGAGATACCTGCGATGTCGCGAATCACCACGCTGGCCATGGTGCATCCAAACACGGCGGGCATATAGCTGATGGTTCCGATAAGGCTTTTTTTCGGGTTTCCTTCAGGGGCAAGAATGATTCGGTTTGGGTCGGCATATTCAGGACTAAATACCACCTTTACACCCTTTCGTATTCCCATACGAATGAGGCGCTTTCTAACATATTTCGCCAAATTGCAATGGCGTGTTTCGGAGATATCGAGCACTTCCATCAAGGTTGGGTCAATTTTCCCTCCGGCTCCCATCGAGCTCACAACGGGGAGTCCAAGCTTTACGGCATGGTATATAAAATTCACCTTCGGCGTAAGGGTGTCGATGCAATCCATCACGTAGTCGAACTTCTTTTCTGACAAGGTTTCGGGTATTTTCTCCTCCTTGAGGTAGATGCTTCTGATGTGCAGCTTCAACTCGGGATTTATATCGAGCAACCTGGCCGCCATGGCTTCGGTTTTCAGCTGATCGTTGGTCGAAACCAAAGCCGGAATTTGTCGGTTTCTGTTGGTTTCTTCCACCACATCGCCATCAATGATGGTAAGCTCACCAATTCCGGACCTTACGAGCATTTCTGCCGCAATTCCTCCCACACCACCCAAGCCAGCCACGAGAACATGGGCTTTCATGAGTTTTTCTATGGGTTCTTCTCCCATGAGCAAGCGGCTTCTTCCCATCCATGAAGGAATGTCATTTATCATATCTGCATTTTTTGCAAGGGCAAATATCCAAAAGAAACAAGTGTTTCAATTTAGAGGCGCTTTCAATGTTTGGGGACTTTTCGTTGGCAAAAGTATAAGTGGAGGAATGGCGGAGTTGTAAATGTATTGATGCTGTGTGGGTTAAGTTGGTCAACTCCGGGGTCCACCATCCTCCTCCCCAGTCTTAAGATCGCGAATTCTGAGGACCCGAGCAAGCGTTAAACGTTTATAAACGTTTAATTTTCAACACGTTGTTTGGTAAGTCTTTTTGTTGGTTTTACAGGGATTTCCGAACTTGAAATCGGGCGGGGACACGTGTCTCCCGTGGTTTCGGGGGAGTTGTTTGCGCGTGAGTATTGCTCTGCCGCAGCAGTGTTGAGGGAGGCTGAGTCGGAAGAAACGACATTTTTTTTAGCGGCCTCCATGGTGTTCAAAGATTTGCAAACCGTCTATAGTCGCTGATAATTTTGGGTTTTACAGGTTTTTGACCAGGGTGGAAATTTGAAGCTCCGGGGTCCACCATCCTCCTCCCCAGTTTTAAGATCGCGAATTCTGAGGACCTGAGCAAGCGTTAAACGTTTATAAACGTTTAATTTTCAACATGTTGGTTGGTAAGTCTTTTTGTAGGTTTTACAGGGATTTCCGAACTTGAAATCGGGTGGGGACACGTGTCTCCCGTTTTAAGTTATTGGGAACGGACAAGTTTTAGGACAGGGTTGCGAACGAATTTCAGGCGGGTAGGAGCGGAAATCAAGCGAAATCGCGACGTGCATTGCTCAAGAGTGACTCTTGCAGTAAACTTGAGTGAAGCGCTTTAATGGAGGCGGCATGTCGGTAAACTGCATCAATCTTCAGCGCCCGAACGTCGGTTTCCAAGTACAATCGATCGTTTGGAACAAATCGAAGGGTTTCATGTAAAATGCTGTTTATGAACAACCTGTATCCGAACGATAAACAGCCACCTCTGTCTAACATTTTCCTAGCCTCGGCTAAATTTCCCTGAAATCCGTGTATCACCCAAGGAACGTTAATCTGCCGGGTAAATTCCAGAAAGTCGGAATAACTGCGTACCAGGTGGAAAATCATGGGTTTTTGGGTAGTATTCGCCAGATCAATCTGCGCCTCGAGTAGCATCTTCTGAAGCTTTATCTCCGGTCCACGTAGGCGATCCAAGCCGCACTCCCCAATGGCTACTACATTTCTATGATGGATACTTGCACTAAGCGCTTGCAGCTGTTTTTCACCGTTTTCTTTGATGAGCCATGGATGAATACCTAAGCTGATAGAATACGGAAGGTCATCCGGCGAGTAGCCGGCCCCCGTATAACCATTTCGAATACACCACTCTCCCTCCACCTGAGGCTTGCGATGAGTGTGGAGATTGATATATTGCATGGGCTGAATTTACAGTGAATTCTCCATAAAAATTGGAAGGTTAAGTAACATTAAATTAAATGATTGATTGCATATATTTTGAATCAAGGTTTTGCCAAAAATTAATTGATAAACCAAAATTAAATTATTGGAATAAATTAATGGGTTATCGGGTGTTTTATCGGTTTATTGGTGTTTATTTTGGGATTTATATCATGTTTTTCTGTATACACTTTTTTCTTAATTATTCAGATTGTCAGAATAGAGGTAATTGGGTGAAATTGAAAACAATTGAACAAAACAAGAATACATCCATTTAGTTCAAGAAGCTCCTATGAAAAGCAACCAAATCCTATTAAGTATTCTATTTTTTCTCTACACATTCTGTGTTTTTGGATAGAATCGAAATGCAAAATGGCGCTTTGGCAATCGAGCCTCTCTTGAATTTCAAGGAAATATCGTGCAGATTGCGCCAATAAGCAACATGACAAGCGTTGAAGGCTGCGCATCTGTGGCTGATAAATCCACTGGAGCATTGTTGTTTTACACCAATGGCATCGAAGTATGGAATGCCCAAAATCAGGTAATGTCTAATGGTGCTGGATTGCTCTCAGGAGCCAGTCAATCGGCCTCGCAAGGTGTTATTATTGTTCCTCAGCCCGGCTCCGTTTCGAGATATTTTCTGTTTACTGTTGATGAAGAATTTAACAATGGCGACAATGGTTTTCGGTATTCAATTGTCGATATGTCGCTCGATGGTGGAAATGGAGCTGTGGTGCAATCAGAGAAAAATATCCTCATTCAATCCAATGCCTCCGAGCGATTAACGAGTTGTTTAAATGAGGATCAAAATGCCCACTGGGTCGTCATTCATGAAAGAAATAACAACCGATTTTGTGCATTTCTTTTTAATGAGAACGGACTTCAACAAACCCCTGTTGTAAGCGCAGTTGGCTCTTCGCACAATGCAAGCGACGAAGGCGAAAACGGTAACAATACCATGGGTTGTATGAAAATAAGCCCCGACCGGAAAAAGATTGCAGTAGCGCTACCGGGAACCAATCAAGTAGAACTGTTCGATTTTAATTCCTGCACAGGCGAAATTACCAATCCCGAAATTATACCGTTTATTGATGGCCCGTATGGAATAGCGTTTTCTCCCGATTCACGCAAGCTTTACGTGAGCCTGTATTTTAATGCCGGATTTAATGGGGCAATTTATCAAGTCGACCTTAGCGCTCCGGCATTGAGCCCAGCCCTCGTTGGAATAAGCTCATCCTTCAATTTCCAGTCAGTTGGAAGCCTGCAATTGGGCCCCGATAATCGAATTTACTGCTCAATCAATAGTGAAAACTGGCTTTCTGCCATTACTCAACCCAACAATACCGGTGTAGCTTGCGGATTTGTGGATCAGTTTGTTACACTGGGCTCAAGTGGTTTGCAAGATTTGAAAGGACTTTTCGGTCTTCCTCAAATTGTTTTTGATGTGAGCGGAAATTCCCCCTCTGTAATTCCAGAGCCTATTGTGCCCGATAGCAGCTGCCTGAATACCGAGCTTTCATTCAGCATTGATTCCCTGGTTCCTTCGCTTAATACAACGTGGAATTTGCAATTAGAAGATGTTGTTGACACCACATTCAATGAATTGTCATTTAATTAATAGCCCCCGACTGCCGGCAATTACACGCTAACCTTGCAGGTAAGAGTGGGTTGCCTTACTGATACCATCACCAATGAAGTTGTAGTTCAGGTTTGTGATAGCACTCCGGTTCCCTATGAAGTAGTAATTCCGAATGTTTTCAGTCCAAACGAAGATCAGATTAATGACTTTTTTCTGGAGCAATCTTTTTGTCAATTTAATGCCTACCAATTGTCTATATTCAATCGTTGGGGTTCGCAGGTTTTTCAATCCGATTCACCCAAAATTGGGTGGAATGGCAAGCTCAATAATTCGAGAAATCTTTTGCCTGAAGGAACTTATTTTTTTGTTCTTCAATACACCTCCGCCGAACAAGTAGAAGTGTTGGAAAAAGGAACGCTGCTGTTGCTTCGGTAAATGAAGCACCCAATTTTTGAAATAAATAAAAGAATCATTCTAACGATAACCAATCGCTAAATCGTCATTTATGTCAATCTTCTCCGCAATTCAATTACACTGCGGGAGGTCGATTCACGAAGAATTTTTCGGCGGTGATAACGAACGCCCGAGATCGTTAAGCCTGTTTTCTCGGCTATTTCTGTTAAACTTAATCCTTGTAAACTTAATTCAAGTATTTCTTTTTCACGCTCATTTAGGCGCTCTAAAAATTGAGCGGAATCATCAGCATGTATGGTTTGCTCTTTTCCATCAATTATAATACTCAGTGTTTTGGGTGGATGAATCTGGCTAATGCTTAATGGTGTTAAGGTTCCCAAATCAATAATTTGTCCATCATGATGTAAAAATTTATGCTGCGACATTACCCATTGTTGCCCTTGTCCGTTGGTTACAATTCTGTAGTGAAAACGAATATACAATTCAGTTTCATTTTTAATGTTAGCCGTTTCAACGATTGGCAATACCTTACTTAACAATTGCGGCAATCTCAAGCGATCATCGGGATGCACTCTGCTCCATACCTCTTCGAAAGGCTTTAGGTTGCTTTCGGCAATTCCAAGTATCGACAAAAAAGCCCGACTTGAGTAATAGAGCTCCTTGTTCCGGTAATTCCAGATAAAAACACCAACGCCCATCTCATCCAATAGCCTAAATCCATCGCGATGTTTGGCTATAAAGGCTTCTGGATTCTTATTAACCTTTAATGCCGCAAGGGCACTTAAAATACTTTCGGCTGAAATTTCGCCGCGTGTAGGACTCATGACTTTATTTTAAGTTCCTGTATAATAGCCTCAAAATGCTCGACCTTGTATTTCTTCAGGATTTTCCGACGGTGAAAGCGAATGCCATCCACACTTAAATTTAATTTAATCGCAATTTCAGGTATGGTAAGTCCTTGTAATGACCAAAACATCACTTCCTCCTCTCGTCCGCTCAGTTCTACTGAACCCAGAAAAGTGCCTTTGGGGAAAAAGCATTTCTGAATATTTCCCATTTGTAAGTGTAAGTAGGGCGGAAAACCCTCTTCTCCTGAACCCACCCATTGCAAAATACCTAAATCAATGAAACCGCTACCGACCTTAAAAATTCGGTTGGTTTGTAAAATCAATTTTTGAGTTTTAGGGGACTGCCCAATGCGATAAAAATGCTTGCAAACAGCCTTTGATGAAACTCGGTCGGGCTGACTAAATATATGTTGAATACACTGACCAATAAGGTCGATCACACGAACTGAGTCTTCAGGGTGCATTTTTGAGAACAAGGCCTGAACGTTCCTTTCTTTTAATTCGTCTGGCGTAAATTCAAGTAAAGTGAAAATATTCTCACTGATATAATGATGCGTCTGATTTTGATAATCATAAACAAAAGTGCCAAACCCAAGCGACTCCATCTGCTGAAATGCTTGAATATTTTCAGCCAAAAACTGCTCCGGTTGTATGTTTACTTCTTTGTTTTTTATTGAGTTGAGAAAAGAATGTAACTCGTTAATCATGGTTTGTTTTAATCGGTTGTGAATATAAATAAGATTCGATTATTTCTGGGCAGAAGGCTTAATGTCATTCAAAACCAATAAATCGAAAATACTAAGCTGTTCATTTTGCGTAAAGATGAGGCATTTATCTCATTATTCTTCGCGCCGGGCCATATTGCGTTTTACATCACGTTCTTTCAGACTTTCTCGCTTATCGTATAGCTTCTTTCCCTTGGCCAAAGCAATGTCGAGCTTTGCATAACCGCTTTCACTAATGTACATCTGCAAGGGAACAATGGTTAATCCCTGGTCTTTTAATTTCGACCGAAGCTTATTCAGCTCCTGCCTGTGCAACAGCAATCTCCGGTCGCGCTTGGGCTCATGGTTAAAGCGGTTGCCCTGCTCATATTCATCTATGTGAAGATTTCGCACAAACAACTCTTCCTTCACAAATACACAGTAAGCATCGGTAATATTGGCCTTACCGGCCCTTATCGATTTTATTTCTGTGCCCGTAAGTTGAATGCCCGCGCTGAGTTCAAGTAACAAAATATACTCAAAGGAAGCCCTGCGGTTTTTAATGTTCAACTGAACCGGTTTCTTCGATTTATCTGCCACAGATTCAGTATTTAACAAATATATGAGAGGCTACCTGACGGGAAAGCATCGACTCTTTGCCGCCAATGATTTGCACCGACAATGAGCCATCAAATTCAAATTTGCGCAAGACTTTCACCTGTCTGCCCGGAACCAAACCAATATCCTGCAGATATTGCAGAAAGTCGGGAAGGTGCACGGTAACACGCGATACCCAAACCGCATCTTCTACCGGTATTTCAGAAAGACTACTCAACTTTTCTTCCGTAAGTACACCCTGCGCATCAGGAATGGGGTCGCCATGCGGATCAAATCGTGGATAATTCAGGTATTTGTCGAGCTGATCATAAAGCCGCTCCGATACCGTGTGCTCAAGCTGTTCGGCAATGTCGTGAACTTCATCCCAACCCAAACCAAGCCTTTCCACTAAAAAAACCTCCCACAACCGATGCTTGCGAATGATGTCGAGCGCCTTGCGAGAGCCGGCATCTGTGAGCCTCACCCCTTGATAAGGAACATGATCTAAGAGCTTCTTGTCGCACAACTTTTTAATCATGTCGGTTACCGAAGAAGCTTTCGTTTGCAAAGCCTCAGCTATCGCATTGGTGCTCACATTGATAGCACCTTCGGCCGCCAAACGGTGGATGGTTTTTAGATAGTTTTCTTCAGTAAACGAGGTAATCATCGGCCGTAAAGATAGGCATAAGCCACATTTTAGAGTATATCGCCGGGCTGCTGCTGTTCCCGAACATCATCTTCGCGACTCTGATCGAAGCCCCCGGCTTCCAGAATACAGATGTAGGCATACACCAGCCAGAAACTCCCAAAACTCAGCTTTTCCAAGGGCTGAAAGTAAGGTAGCTTTAACAACAATATGGTAAAGGTGATGGCACTGATCAATACAAAAGCCAGCTTGAGCAGATCTACCAAACGCCTTCGGGTGCGGTTTACAATAAACAACGTGTAGCCTATCGAAACGGTGAGCGCCGATCCAAGCTGAAGCTCGAAGGCAAACGGCCAGTGCATCACCTTAAAGGCTTGACCAACCACCAAAAGCATGATGCCGCTTAATAAAACGGGCGACTGCTTGCTGCGAAGTGAACGGCTGTTGTATAACAGATAGAAGAAAGTGACCCAGGAGCTATATTGAAACCATCGCAGGGTTTGCCAGCTGTTTTGAAGGTAAAGCCAAAAGGCCACGGCTCCCATCGACGAAAGGGCCCAAATGATGCCATAGAAGCGGATCAGGCGATTCATGCCTGCAATGTAGGCTTTTCTGCCGGCGCCCGGAAATGACTTCCACATTCGCCTATTCGCCCGTCCAATACCATAATTGCTGCTCCCGTTCTTCGATAAGTCCGCGATCGGCCAACTCGCGAATCGCCAGCTCAAACAGTGGCCTCGGACCGCTGAAGGCCGCCATCACTTCGTCGAGTGTAGATGGTTTTTTACGCAGATATTGCTCAATAAAACCAGAGGGTTCATTTTGTTTGGCGGCCAGGCAAACGTCGCAATGACCGCAAGCCTTGGCCTTTTGTTCTCCAAAATAACGAAGCAGCAAAAGTGTGCGACAGATATTCCGGTTTCTCGCATAGGCCAGCATGGCTTCCAGACGCTCTTTTGCCGCTTTTTTTCGCTCCTCATAACGCTTCACCGAAATGCTGAGCCGATCGGGATGCTGCCTCGGAGCCAGAAAATGCATCAAGGGTACCTTCGAAGCCGGACGGTAATACACCACGCCATCTTTATTCAGTCGTTCCAGCTTTTGGTATATTAAATCAATGTTTAACTGGCACCGCTCGGCCAGCTCCGCCTCACGAATCACCACATAATCCTGGAACATACCTCCATAAGAACGTAAAAGGGTCTTCACCAGAATTTCCATCGACGGGTGCAGCATTTCGTATTCGTAAAGCTTTTCTTTATCGATCGGAATAAATACCCTCGACTGCACCGATTGGTCGGCAGAGTAGGAGAGAAGGCCTTCCTGTTCCAGAAAACGGATAGCCTGCAAACAGGTAATTGGACTTTGGTTATA
>CANHCM010000078.1 GCA_947459155.1 Bacteroidota bacterium
GTCGATTCCCACTCGTATCGGTAGTTCAAGGCCGAGCCTACACCCAAAGGCGACAGCAAAGGCTTCTCGCAGAGCTGCGGCAAATCAAGCGTACTGGCATAAAAGTCGAATTCCGTAAAACCCTTGTTGCTGCTCAATAAATAAGGATTTACCTCTACGTACTGTTTGGGAGCAATATCATATTCGCCGAACTGCTCATTGCGAACAATCGCAACCTCGCTTACCGGTCGGGTATCGGCGTAATCGCGAAAAGCCTGAATGTACTCATTCACTTGACTTCCATCAATGTAGAGATTGGATACCGACTCAATTAAATTCACATTCTCCCGGCGAAGGTGCTCCTTAAGCTCATCTTTCCGCTGCAAACTGTCGGAAAGGCTGCTACTGTCTGGTTTGGCATCTTTCTCCAGCGACGATTTACTGTACGAGGTAAAACGCAGTGGCGACATCCTTTCCTGATACTTCCTTCGTTGCTCTCGGGCTTGCTGAACAACCTCACGGGCGATGTCGCGCTTATCGGAATAAATCTCTAAAGCCCGAAGCTCAGTCGATTCGGCCATGCTCACCGACAAGTCAATGGTCTGGCCCGCCTTGATGGTAATCGGAAACTCCTTTTTCTGAAAACCCACCATGCTAAAACTCAAGGTGTAGGAGCCCGGCTTAAGTTGAAGGCGGTAAAAGCCTTTCTGATTCGAGGTCGTCCCGAATGTGGTATTCTTCAGATAAACACTGACGAACGGCAGCGGTAGCTGGCTTGCATCTGTAATGAAACCCTGAACGACCTGCCCACGCCCGGCAACGGTGAGAAAAAAGAGAAAAAGAAAAACGAACTTTTGCATCCGGACACTGGGAAGCAAAAGTAGCCTGAATTGTTACACTAAACGGGAAACTTCATTCGGTGATTTGAACATCATCATCGAAACTAATGAGATTCTGCAACTTACGAGCCTTCGGGTTGGGGTTGGGGAAATAATGCGCAGCATTTAACTTCTTCTTTCCATTCACTTCGAGATGATAATAATTGGCTTTCCCGTTAATCGGACAAACGCTGTGCGCATCGCTCTCGTGAAAAAAGGAAGACCGTACCGAAGGGTGGGGAAAGTACGTCTTGCCGCCTAGCTGCAGTGCCTGATTGCTCTCTGCGATCACGGTACCGTTCCAGATTGCTTTTGCCATGGGGATTATAATTTCCCCTAAAATTATAGGAAAAAATTCTGATAATCAATCATTCGCATCGATAATTTTCTCACCGCATCATATCAATTCCGTCGCTTAGCCCTACTCACCAGCTTATTCATACCTGTTTTTGGGGCGCCTGCCCAGCCGACTTCCTCCTCAATCCTAATCCAACGTTCAGGGCACCGCGTGTTTCGCTCATACTCCGCGTAGGGCGGCTGCGAGCCGCCCTACGCGGAGTATCCGCTACACCCGCTGGCGCAAAAAACCATCAAGCCCAAAACTAAGTTTCAGCCTATGACCACTCATCAACACTAACCAACAAAAAAGGGGACTCATAGCCCCCTTTTCAAAATTATCTACTCGTTTCGCTTATACAGCCGCCGACTTTACCATATTGTCATAAACATCCATCACTTCCTTCACCGCCGCGGCACTGTCTTTAACCAGCTTCATTTCATCTTCGTTCAGCTTAAGCTCAATAATTTCCTCAATGCCATCCTTGCCTAATTTAACCGGTACACCAAGGTAAATATTGTGTAATCCGTACTCGCCGTTAAGCAGGGCACAGCAAGGGAAAATACGCTTTTGATCGCGAACAATTGCTTCTACCATCTGAGCTGCTGCTGCACCGGGTGCATACCAGGCCGAAGTGCCCATGAGATTCACAAGCTCTCCACCCCCTTTTTTAGTACGTTCAATGATGGCTTCCAGCTTATCAGCATCGATCAACTCCGTTACCGGAATACCCGAAACCGTAGTGTATCGTGGAAGTGGCACCATCGTATCGCCATGACCACCCAACAACATGGCCTGGATGTCTTTCGGCGAAACGTTCAAGGCCTCTGCCAGAAACGCCCGGTAGCGAGCCGTATCGAGAATACCGGCCATACCAAACACCTTGCGTGAATCAACCTTAGCAGTAAGATAGGCCACATAGGTCATCACGTCCAAAGGATTCGATACCACAATAATTTTAGCATCCGGAGAATACTTGATTACGTTTTCAGTTACCGACTTAACAATCCCCGCGTTGGTAGCAATAAGATCGTCGCGGCTCATTCCCGGCTTGCGCGGTAAGCCAGATGTAATCACCACCACATCCGAACCGGCAGTGTGTGAATAGTCGTTGGTGTACCCAACAATTCTGGAATCATAAAGGTTAATGGGCGCTGTTTGCCACATATCGAGCGACTTTCCTTCTGAAAGACCCTCTTTAATGTCAATCAAAACAACCTGATTGGCCAATTCTTTTTCTGCGATAACATTGGCGCAGGTAGCCCCAACGTTACCGGCTCCGATTACTGTGATTTTCATGGTTTTCCCGTTTGATTTTACGCTTAAAGCGCCGCTAAATTATTAGAAAAAAGAGTCCATTCTCTTTAGGTTGAACAATTACTTTTGCAACGATGGCTTTAAGCAAACGACTTTACCGAAGAATCTTCCTGCTTTCCGCAATTTTAATTGTGGTTGAACTGATTTACCTCGGAATCCGGAAGCAGATTTTACCCATCGATCCGGTTATTCTGCGCTCCATCGAAATCCTACTCACTTTTGTGATTTCGCTGCTCATCACCACTGTAATTCTCAGGCTCACAGGCGATAAGGTCTGGTCGATGTTTGAGAAAGAAATGGAGGTCGAACAACGAATTATCATTTCAAAGCTCTACGCGGTTTCACTTTACACCATCGCATTTATCATCACCTTTTGGCGTGCCGGCCTCTCTTTAGGGAATATTACCCTATTTGTAGGTTTGATTACTACGGGTCTGGCCTTTGCCATCCGCGATCTGCTGCTCTCATTTCTGGCCTGGTTTGTCATCCTCAACAAAAAGCCATTCCAAATGGGCGATTTCATTCGCATTGGCGACGATATGGGTTTGGTAACACGCATTGGCACCTTTTTCTTCACCCTTGAATTGCCCCGCAAAGACGAGTTCATCAAAGTGCCCAATAGCAGCGTGCTACAAAAGAGTATTCGTAATCTTGGTGAAGGAGAATACGTGCAGGAGCTTCAGTTTATGCTGAAAACGATTCCCGAAAATCCAACAAACCTCTTAAGTGAGCTGCAACAATTCATCAAGGTTCGCAGTCGATTTAATAAAGTATTGAAATGCAACCTAGGTGCCGATGCCAACAATTGGTTTATCAAAGTTGAATATACCACACATTTCGACCAGGATCACCTCAGGGCATTGATAGCAGCCGAAGTAGCCAAACTCTTCAATGAGCATCTAAAAACCGGTGCAGCGCAATAAAATCGCCAGTTTTATGAAAATTATCTTATTCCCGCCCCCGCAGTCGATGTAAGAAATAGTTAAAAATCGACCAGCATCCGCCCTCTATAAACCTGATTTAGAGCACTCATAATGAATAATTTAGTGCAGATTAAATTTCAGAACTAAGACCAACGATTCGGCCTGAAATTTCAAGGCTTATGGTTTGTCGGAAGAGAAAAACTTCCTGTATTTTACGGAAACTCTAATCTACCCAAAAACGTATTCCGAAATCCCGAAAAATAATTGTCTATCAGCATCATAAGCAACCTAACCCATGAAAAAGCGCTCCGATACCCAGATTTTTATTGTTGAGGATGAGCCCTTCTTTGCCAACCTGATTAACTACGACCTTGAATCCAATTATTATGATGGCATCAAGGTTTTCTTCTCCGGAGAAACAGCGATTGAAGCCCTCAAAGAACATAAGCCGCGTGTGGTAATTCTCGACCATCAGCTTCCGGGCATGTCGGGACTTGAAGTTCTGCAACACATTAAAGCTTTAGACCCCGATATTCATGTGATTTTCCTCTCCGGCATGGGTCCGAATGTGGCGATATCCGCATTTAAAATGGGAGCTACCGATTTTATTGTGAAAGACAGTACAGCTTTCGATGAAGTAAGAGGGCTCCTCAAAAAGATTTTTAGCGATGGTACTGCAGAAAAGGCCACCACAAAAAGCGCGAAAAAGGAAAAAGATTTCAAAGTGAAAAACTTCCCAGGGCAGGCCTAAGCGCTCAATAAGTATTCGTCACATAATTCATCAAAAAGCCCGCAGAAAAGTCAGATTCTGCGGGCTTTTTTCATGAAAAAAGCCGGTGCAGATGCAACCGGCTTTTCCATCACAATTTGAAAATGATTAGTTCTTAATCAATTTGTCCACTTGCTTGTATCCATTGGCATCCACAGAAAGGGTATACACACCGGCAGGAAGGTGAGCAACAGAAATCACAGTATTGATGCTATTGTTAGCTGCACCAAATACGTTTTCCTGATGTACAACGCGGCCAGTAATGTCGAATAAGCGAACAAAGTAAGTCTGGTCGATTGTAGAAGTCTCGATGTTGAGGTTAATTACATCATTGGTTGGGTTAGGGAACATGCCCATCATGAATACTGAAGGATCTTCGTCAGGGTAGTTGTTCTGATCTACCAGAGCATATTTTCCACCATTGTTTGCAGCATCGCAACCAAATCCGAAAACAGCATCCACGTCGTAACCATCAGCAGAACCTGGGAAGCGGTTTGAAGTGCGAATAGATTTATCGATGATGCGAAGGAAACGCAATGAACCTCCTGGCATGCCACTAATGTCAAGCTTACCATCGCGGCAAAGACGACCAGGACCGCCCAATGCAGCATCGCTGGGTTCATTTGACGAAGGATCAGCCGCCAAAAGAGTAAAGTTTACGCCATCATTCGAGCCCCAGAACTCAGCGATTTCTGGATAATTGTCGCATGGACGGGTGGTGTTATCGCCAAAAGTAGTTTCAAAAACCTGAATGTCGGCGCCAGTGCGGTCAACAATGGTGTAAGTAAACTCAAGGGTAATTTGCCCCTCAGTGATGTCGGCGGTTGAAGCACGATCAAAGCCCAAAGAAACAAACAATGGCGATTGAGCAGCATCGCTTCCTGAAGAAGGCCCTACAGCTTTGTTCGGATCGCGGCGGTTCAAGGCTGGTAAATTGTTGTTGCCCTTGATGCTTCCCTGAATGAAATTACTGAAGCCTGTAGCCCAACGAGGACCGGTAAGATCGGTGAGCACTGCTACGTTAGAAATGTAATTGGCGCGAACACCATCCACATCGTATCCATCAGCATTTGGAGAGAACGCACTCGCCGGAGAGGCATCAACAATGCGAACAAACAAAGCCCAAGGCATCGCGTCTGGAAGCTCTACACCAAAGTTCTGGCACTGATTGTCAGCAACCTGAATCCATGAACAACCATCTTGTGAGATGTAAACATCAGCCAACTCTTGCCAAGATGCACATGAAGGAGTGTTGTAAGAAGTCTCGATAATTTCGAGGTCGATACCTTCACCACGGCCAAATGGCTGGTCGAATTTCAGGGTAATGCTGCCCCCAAAACCTAAAGAGGTAAAGTTAACTGTGGTACTGTTTCCGTTTTGTTCTCCTAGATCGATATCGCTGTCAGAAGGAACACCAATGGCGTTAGTCTCGTCGTCGCGCTGATCTGGAATGCTACCCAGGAAATCGGCTGTTGGGCCCGGGCTGTAATCTACCACAGTTTGTGGATAGATAGGTTGTGCAATGGTTTCTGATGCACCCAAAGTGAGGCATGCAGTCGCCAAGGCAATCGGCAGGTAATGAGTCAAGGTTTTCATGTAAGAAATGTTAGATTAAATCAAGGTAAACTTATAAAACCGAATTGAATCTTACAAGGGGTTAGGCCCTATATTTTATACGCATGTAGTGAACAATCCTTTAAACTAGTATTTACAAGATAATTAATATATCATTACTAAGTTTTAAGTTATTTATGCATTTATTTTGCGCCTAATTTTATACCATGCAAGAAAAAGAAAACTATCAAAAAAAATGGGGTTGCCCTCCGAGAAAGGCAACCCCATGATAAGCAGGTTTAAACTCTTATTGGTTGATCAGCTTTATCGTTTCAACGCCATAGGTACCCCTCAGTTCAAGAATGTAAATACCCTTGTTAAAGGCACTCAAATCAATTGAACGCTGTAGGCTCTCTCCGGCAGCAATCGATACACGCTCTGAAGAAACACGTTGACCAGTAATGCTATTAAGATTCAATTCAAACACCTCATCGGCAGAACCGGCAGTCAGTTGAAGTTGTGTTAAGCCATGGAATGGATTAGGGAACACTTCTACTCTACCCGCTTCATCAGGCACATTGCTCAAACCATCTTCAAGACGGGAAATGCTAATTGAAGTTCCAGGTGTGCACTGACTTCCATTAATTACTGTTACGCCATCTACATCATACCCATCGGCAGCACCTGTAAATTGACTACGACGGCTGCGGTCGATGATGCGAAGATACTTCAAGGCATAAATAGAACCTGAGAAATCGATCCATCCATCCTGCGTGATAACGTTCCCATCCTCAGTGTTATTCAACAAAGTCCAGTTTGATCCGCAGGTTGAGCCATACAATTCAGCTCTTTCCGGGTAATTGGTCGAACCTGAAGTTTCGGTAAGGAACAAATCCGGACCTTCTTTATCAAATACCACGTAATCAAACACCAAGGTGATTTCTCCACCAAAGCCTAAAGAAACGAAGGTAATTGGAGTACCGTTGTTGTTCTGAGGAGCCCCGGTTGCATTAAGGGGATTTCTGCGCGAAAGCGGAATGGTATTCGGATTGGCCGGTAAGTAATCGATAAAATTACGGGGCGAGCCCGCCAGGAATGTAGTGTTTGGTGTTGGATCCTGAGCAACGCCCGACAAGCAGGTAATGCCATCGAGGTCGTATCCATTTGCCGACAAGTCATTGTTAAATGGGTTAAGCACTGGGCTCACATCGTGAAGCTTCACATACTCAATCCATTCTAAGCCACTTCCTGCCAGATCGATGTTTGCATCTTGGCAAAAAATTCCCAAACAAACGAAATTGCATCCATCCTGCGAGCCAAACACCTCAACTCGCTCGGGGTAACGGTTGCAGGTGTTGAATGATGGATTGGTGGTCGTTTCAACGAGACGAAAATCCGGGCCTTCGCCATTGGCAATCTTTCCTGACAATTTAACCGTGATTTCACCATTAAATCCCAGTGTAGTGTAATTCAGAGCTCCGGCGTCAGAATTTTGTGGAACACCAATTACATTTTGTGTATTCAAAAACTCCTCAGGAACCAAAGAACCATCGCGGCGCTTTCCAGGTTGAAAGCTTTCCACGGATGCAATCGTAATTCCACAATTGTTATTTTGAGCTTCTACCGCAAATGGTTGAAACACAAGGCATCCCAGCATTAAAGCAACAGCGCTGGAACCAAAGTAAGTTTGTTTCATGTTTGTGATGTGATTATGGTTAGGATTAAAACTCAAAAGTATTGTAAACAGGCGCAATGTCAAACCCAAAAAAAAAGCCCGGCGAGCCGGGCTTGAAAATCAGACGTAAGGTATTTTAGTTTTTTATCACTTTTAGACTTTGGGTAAGTCCAGCTGATTCGAGATTGACCACATACACGCCTTTCGGCAGTCGATCGGCCGCAATCGGATGCGCTACTTTGGAGGCAGCTGGAACGCTAAACTGATCGCGGTGAACCAGTTGGCCCACATAGTTGTAAACCGATACGTTTACCTTCTCGGCCACCGAGCCGCTCTCATACTGTATCTGAAATTGCTCTTTGAAAGGGTTGGGCGAAATCACCGCTTCAGCGACTTCGTCAGGAACATCGTTTCTGTCGAAAGGCACAACCCGGCTCTCTTGTGAGCAGCCATAACCAAGCACCGTAACTCCATCCACATCGTATCCATCGGCAGAGTTGGGAAACAGCGATGCAGCAGAACGATCGGTGATTCTTAAGAAATGAATAGCATAGATTTCATCGCCTAAATCAAGCGAACCGTCCAAACAAACTTCGTCGATATGGAACCAGGTATTTCCGTCCAAAGAGCCCTCAAAATACGCGGTTTCAGGGTAGCTCTGGCAGGTTTGTTGACCAAAAGATGTTTCTATAACCTGAAGATCACTGCCCGGTCTGTTAAACACCGTATAATCAAACTTCAACACCATTGAACCCATGAAGCCCAGCGTGGTAAAGTTGATGCCCATATCGTCGTTTTGTGGAACACCCAGTGCGTTCTCAGGATTGGTTCGAGAGGCATGGATGGGTGAGCCATTTTTACGGGTTCCCTGGGTATATGAAACCACTTCCTGCGCACTTCCAGCCACGAGGCCATCATCGCCCGGATTTTGAGCCAAGCCATTCAGGCAAACAAGACCATCGATGTCGTAGCCATCGGCCACCGCATTTCCGAAAGGGTGAACCACCGGACTTACATCTCTCAGTTTGATGTATTGAGCCCAGCTTAAGGAACCGAGATCAAACTGAGCGTCTTGGCAACGTTCTCCTAAGTAAACGAAGTGGCAGCCATCCTGCGAAGCAAAAGCCTGTACCCTTTCAGGATAGCGATTGCAGTTCAGATTAGCAAAAGTGCTTTCTACCACTTTAAAGTCATCACCCTGACCATTGGCAATCGGCTGCGCAAATTTCACAACAAGCTCACCGCCAAACCCGAGCGAAACGAAATTAAGGGCGTCGTCGTTTTCCGGAGCACCAATCGCCTTGTTCGCATTTCGACGTTCCTCAGGAATATTCGATCCATCGTTTCGTTTTGTTGGCGTGTAGCTGATTACCTGAGCCGCAAAGCAACCCCCTCCATTTCCACAAGCCTGACCCGATGAAGCCTTTACTTGCTGTTGCCAGTCTTGGTTTTCATCCTGCCAGCGAATGCGCGTGGTGTTTGCCCCGTTGATGGCATTGGTATAAAAAAAGTTATCGCCGGGGTGCGCAATGAGCAATCCGGTTTGGATGTATGGGTACAAATCCCATTCAACAGGAACATCGAATTCGTTCGGGTTTCTGATTCTCCAGCGGCGACTTACCTGTGGATTTTCGGAACACACGCTGGTTAAAAGAAGATCTTGAACGATTACTCCATCTTCGTATTGACTGGCGCGTGAATCTCCGGCAGTGAAAAAGTTGAAGTAGATCATACCGATGGCCACTGCGATCAGCAATAAACCAGCCGATCCAATGAGTAGCCGTTGGCGTAGCGCCGTTTTTAGGGATGTCCTAACGTTTAAGGAAAGTTTCTTTTTCATGCCTGTTAATGTTCCATTACACCGCAAACTGCAGCATATGCTCAGACGAAAAGAAAAGAACAGGGTTTCGCAGCCAAGGGGCGATACGATGTAAGTTATCGGGAAAACAAAGTGAGTTTAGCGCATCAAAATGAAGGTGGATTAGCTGAACTCTGTCATTTTGAACCGCACTTAAGGATGTAAGTTTGGATAAAAAAAAAGCGGACTCTTCGAAAAGAGTCCGCTTGATACTGAAACGTGATTGATTAGTTCTTCACCACTTTCACCACTTCACGAGTAGAGTTGGTTTCTACTGCAATGAAGTAGATTCCGCTTTTTACTGCATCAAGGTTCAAGGTGTGGGTAATTACTGAAGAGGCTCCAACATTCACGCGCTCTGCGCTGATGGCTTGACCAAGGTAGTTGCTTACAGTGATTACAGCGAAGTTATCCTGATCGCCAGTAGAGATTACCACGTTGGTAACGGCATCGAAAGGATTAGGATACACTTCAATTCCGGTTACTTCGTTCGCGGTAGTGATGTTATCACCGATGCGACGCTCAACATCTTCTTCACCACAATCTTTGTTGATTACAACAACACCATCAACATCGAAACCATCAGCAGAACCTCCGAATGAGCTTGCAGCTGAACGATCGGTGATGCGGATGTATTGGATTACACCAGCTGAGGTGATGTCTACTTCTTCGTCGAGGCAAATTTCGCCCAGTACAATCCAGTTTTCACCATCGAGTGAACCTTCAACAAGGGCTTCTTCAGGGTAAGAGGCGCAAGATGGGTTACCGAAAGAGGTTTCTACGATGTCGAGGTCAGTTGTGTTAGGATTGTCGAAGATCACATAAGGGAACTTCAGGATAAGAGAGCCACCGAAACCAAGAGATACAAAGTTCACAACGTCGGTTCCTTGAGGAACGCCGAGTGCATTTTCAGGGTTTGTACGTGAAGCAGTGATTGGCGTGCCATTCTTGCGAGTTCCTGGTACATAGCTAATCACTTCAGAAGCACCTTCGCCAACTTCGGCAAGCACAGGGTTTTCTTCGTAGCCATTCAGACACATTACAGCGTCAACATCGTAGGCGTCGGCAATTGGTGTTCCCTGGTAAGGTGCTCCTACGTTAGAAACATCAACCAATTTAACGAACTGAGCCCAAGCTAAAGAACCGAGGTCAAAATCAGCATCTTGACAATCTTCGCCGAGGTATACCCAATTACATCCATCCTGAGAAGCGAATGCGCGGATGGTTTCAGGGTAACGGTTGCAGTTGTTGCTCATAGAGCCGAAAGTGGTTTCAATCACACGGAGGTCTGCACCTTCGCCATTTTTGATTGGGCTACCAAATTTCAAAGTGATATCGCCACCAAATCCAAGAGATACGAAGTTTTCAGTGTCATCGTCTTGCGGTGCACCAAGTGCTTTTGTAGGGTCGCTGCGTCCAATTGAAATGGTCGAACCATCGTTTTGCTTCTTTTGGTTGAAATCAACTACAAACTCTGCGTAGCAGCTTGTAGGAAGCTGAGGGCAGATTTCGCTGAATGAAATGTCATCGATACCGAAGTCGTTGCCATTCTTGGTCAGATTGAAATCAACAATCGAGAAGTCAACCGGCCCATTGGTAGTAGCCAAATAAGTAGCTGTAAACTCTTGCCATGAAGCAACGCCGGTAGCGCTGAAAGTACCAATTTGATTTCCAGCAACATTGAAGCGAAGATCAGCAGGAGCTGCTGGGAAAAGGTTCTGAACCCAAGCAGAAACCTGGTATTGCTTACCTGCAATTACATTTACGCTTTGTGACCAAACGGTCTTGATCGACTGAGTATTTCCGTTTACCATGAGGAAATTGCCAGAGCGGCCAGTTCCAGACATAGATGGATGGTAGGTATTGATGTTGTCATCAACTCCGTAAGTGTTCTCAGGAATCATTTCATTGTTCACATTGGGAAGGTCAACTTTGAAAGTATATCCTGAAGTGAAGCCTGTTTTTCCGGATTCAAACCCGCCGTTTACAATGAGGTTGGTACCACATGGAGGAATAACAGGGGTATCCTGGCA
>CANHCM010000079.1 GCA_947459155.1 Bacteroidota bacterium
AGTCCAACCCCGGAAGACCGCGCCGAGCTGATGGCCAACATGACCAAGCTAAAGGAGCAATTCCAAACTGCCAGCAACGACACCCTTTTCGTGAACGCGAACTCTTCTGAGAACTTCCGTGTGGATCGCGTTAAACGTGGTAAGCTCAACATCCAGATCGACTCAGCCGTATTCTCAGGAACTCCGGGTTCTGTTTACGGTCCTTTTGTAGATGGCGAAGCGGTGAAACTGGCTAAACTGCGTGGTTTCAAAACAACTTCCGACTCTGTTAAAGCCCGTCACATCCTCATTTCAACTCAAAATGGCCTCACTGCTGAAAAAGCAATGGCCAAAGCCGACAGCTTAAAGAATGTGATCAAGGCCGGTGGCGACTTCGCTGCTTTGGCTTCGTTGCTTTCTGACGATCCGGGTTCTAAAACCTCTGGCGGTGACCTTGGCTTCTTCACTGAAGGAACAATGGTTCCTGAGTTTAACGACGCCTGCTTCAACGGCAATGTAGGAGACCTTGTGGTGGTAAAAACCCAGTTTGGTGCCCACCTCATCAACATTCAGGACAAAACCAGAGCAACCAGCAAGGCAGAAGTGGTATTCCTCACCCGTCCTGTTGAGGCCTCCTCAAAAACCAACGAAGCCGTGTTTGCCAAGGCCAACGATTTTGCGGTGAACGCTGAGACTTACGAAGCCTTCAAGAAAGTGAGCGAAGAGCAAAAGCTGTTCGTGGTGAAAGCCCCTAACGTTCGTCCAAGCGACCGTCAGGTGAACGATCTGGCTGCGTCCCGCGAGCTTGTAACCTGGGCATTCAACGACGAAACAGAGGTGAACGCCGTGTCTAAAGTGATGGAGTTCGATGGCAAATATGTAGTTGCAGCCCTTACTGGTATTCGCAGCAAAGGCATTCCTCCGATGGAGCAAATCAAAGAGGAAATGGAGCCGATGGTGAAGCGCGAAAAGAAAGCCGACCAGTTTGAAAAAGAGATGAGTGTAGCAGGCATTACCAACATCGATGCGCTGGCCAGCAAATTGGGTGTATCCGCCGACACCGTTCAGTCGGTAAGCTTCGGTTCTTTCTCCGTTCCAGGCTACGGCTTCGAGCCAAAGCTTGTAGGTGCCATTCCATACGCCAAAGCCAATGTGCTGTCCAAGCCAGTACGCGGCCGCATGGGTGTGTATGTGTATATAACTCAAAGTGTAACCGAAGCGCCACCGGTGCCAACCGACCTATCGGGAATGAAGAAGCAGTTGGCCTCCAACAACCAAAATCGTGTTGATATGGGCGTTTACAACAGCTTACTCAAAAAGGCGAACGTAGAAGACAAGCGCTACCGCTTCTTCTAAACCCACTCCACAAAAAGCATCAAGCCGCATCGATTCCGTTGCGGCTTTTTTATTGCCCATCATCGATGCATGGGGCGTAGCCTTTCAATCCGGTTTAGATTTTGGGCGCCTGCCCCGCCAATCCTCACGGTTCGCCTGAGCGTCACGTGCCGGGCACCGCGCCATTCGCCTATAGCCCCTCGCTGCTCCGCGCTCGGGGGCTGCCGGCTTCTGTCGACTGGCGCTGGCATTTCGGGTGCTTGGGGGAAACCAGGGCCTCTAAGTGAATTTCTGAAAGATTAAAACAACGCGCAAAGCTTATGGAGCAAGATGATCGAATTAACTATGAAGCTGCAACAGCGAGCGGCTAAAGAACTTTTCCAGTTGAAGCGCCTTCGGCTTTCTATTCCTGAATAAACCACTACTCCAACAGGGAGCGATGGTCCTCAAAAGGAAGTCACTCAAAAAACAAGTCGGAATCGACGCTATGCGAAATGATATAACTATTTGATTGCGTGAAATTTAAAAAACAAACGAATGCTTTAAAAACGGGAAACAGGTTTCCCTCCCCAGTCTCAAGTTCGGAAATGCCTGTCAAATCATCAATTCAAGTTATAAACGAATGTGTTGATAATTAAACGTTTATAAACGTTTAACGCTTGTTTGGAATTTCAGGAATTCCGATCTTGAGACTGGGGAGGAGGAGTGGCGGCCCCCTGCGGAATCGCTCGCCAAAAGCCCATCTTAACCACAGCCTATCCGTTGACTACTTACCCAGGCCTCAATACAAGCCACCCAAATCCTTAACCCCCAGAGGTCTTAGCACAATAAATGGCTCTCCGTACTCGAAACCGGCCTGGAGCCCATACTCTAAGGAGCGGGCCTTGAGATGCTCCTTGAACTGCCTGGAGGCAATCAATGTTGGTGGCTCGTTGGAATTGGGATTGTAAAACTGCGACTCATGCGCCAGAATGCAGGCCAGCTTTTCTTCCATCACATCGCTCACATCGTAAATAAAATCGGCCTTGTGGATGTAAAACTGCATATACTGATACACCACTTTGGGCCGCCAGGCATTGTCGCCTGTTCCGTCAACGATATACTTCCTCAGCCCCGACTTGAAGCAGGCGTCCACCACGAGCGAAGCCGCATGGCCATGGTCGGGGTGACGGTCGTTGGGTGCGTTCGTAATCACCACATCGGGTTGGTACTTGCGAATGGCGCGGATCACTTTCTCGAGGTTGGTGGCGTTGGTTTCGATAAACCCATCGGCAATCTCCAGGTTTTCGCGCACACTCAGTTGCATGATCCGCGCGGCCTCTGCTGCCTCTTTCTTCCGAATTTCAACAGTGCCTCGGGTGCCCATCTCACCAAGGGTAAGGTCAATAATTCCAACCTTCTTCCCCTTACGGGCCTCGGAAATCAGCATTCCTCCGGCGCTAATTTCAACGTCATCAGGGTGAGCCCCAAACGCAAGAATATCGAGTTTCATCCACAAAATTTGCTACAAAGAAATCAAAATTTGTAGGTTTACCACATCCATGAAAATAAGCTTCCACGGCGCCGCCCGTACCGTAACCGGCTCAAAACACCTCATCTCTTTAAAAAGAGGCAAACGTATTCTGCTCGACTGCGGGCTTTTTCAAGGCATTGGCGCATTAGCCGATGAATGGAACCGCCACTTCGGCTTCGACCCGGCAAGCGTCGACTATCTCATCCTTTCGCATGCCCATATCGACCATTCCGGGCTGATTCCGCTTTTGGTGAAAGAGGGCTTTAAAGGTCCCATCTTTTGCACACCGGCCACCCGCGACCTCTGCAGCATCATGCTCGAAGATTCTGCACACATACAGGAAAGCGATACCCGATTCATCAATGAACGGCGCAAGCGACAAGGAAAAAGTATGCTCAAGCCCTTGTACAGCATCGACGACGCCCGAGAGGCTCTCGAACAATTTGTAGAGGTGCCTTATAATCAAGAATATGAGATTGAACCCGGACTGCGGTTAATGTTCACTGATGCAGGGCATATTTTAGGTTCGGCTGTGGTAAACCTGCAGGTCGACGAAGACCATTACACCAAAAAAATCTGCTTCACCGGCGACATTGGAAGGCCCGAACCTGCCATCATCAGCGGCTTTGCACCCTTTCCTCAGTGCGATATTCTCATTTGCGAATCAACTTACGGCGACCGAACCCACAGCGATCGAACGGCTTCGCTCGAGCGACTGCTGCAAATTGTGGTGGAAACCTGCGTGCTTAAAAGGGGTAAACTGATCATTCCCGCATTCAGCGTCGGACGAACCCAGGAAATCGTCTATGCCCTCGACCGTCTCGAACACGAAGGCCGTCTGCCCCATATTGATGTGTTTGTGGATAGCCCGCTTTCGACCAACGCCACTGAAATCATGCGCAGCAATGCCGACGTATTTAACGATGAGGTGAAAGAATACATGCTGCGCGATGCTGATCCATTCGGCTTCAACAAGCTCACTTACATCCGCGATGTTGAACAATCCAAAGCACTCAATCACCGCAAAGAGCCCTGTATCATAATCTCGGCTTCAGGAATGGCTGAGGCCGGTCGCATCAAGCACCACCTGGCCAACAGCATTGGAAATGCCGACAATACCATTCTTATTGTTGGGCATTGTGAACCCGAATCTTTAGGAGGCCGACTGGCAGCCGGGGAAAAGGAAGTGCGCATTTTTGGCGACAATTACATTGTGAAAGCCCTCGTCGAAACGCTCGGCTCATTCTCCGCCCATGGCGATGTAGACGAAATGCTGCGATTTATGCAATGCATTGACGTCAAAAAAGTAAAGAAGACCTTCCTTGTCCACGGCGAGTATGATACCCAGCTTAGATTTATGGTTCGCCTGCAACAAGAAGGCTTCCGCCATGTTGAGATTCCCGAAAAAGGCAGTAGTTTCGAGTTGTGAAAAACAGTCTGGCCAAAGAAATCACACTTCTGCTGAAGAAAGAGATTAGCCTCGAGCTCAAACAGCGTTATGCACTTAACGCCTTGCTGTTGTATGTGGTGTCGACCATTTTCGTGTGCTATCTCAGCTTTAAATTCCTCGTGGATGTGCCCACCTGGAATGCGCTGTTTTGGATCATCATTCTGTTCACCGCGGTAAATGCCACCTCCAAAAGCTTCAGCACCGAAAGTCGCGGCCGACTGCTTTACACTTACACTTTGGCATCGGCCCAGGCCATCATTCTGTCGCGCATCATTTACAATGCCCTGTTATTGCTGCTTATCACAGCCATTGGATACCTGATTTACAGCCTGCTAATCGGTAATTTGGTGCAAGACCAGCCCTATTTTGTGCTGGGGCTCGCATTAGGCGCCTGCGGTTTTTCCTCAATCCTCACCCTGGTGGCCGCCATTGCCGCCAAATCGCGACAAAACTCAACGCTCATGGCCATTTTGAGCTTTCCGGTTGTTATTCCGATGCTCATCGTGCTCATCCGCTTCTCCAAAAACGCCGTCGACGGACTCGATCACAGCATACAACAACCTTATATACTGGCACTTGTAGCCATTAATGCCATCGTTGTGGCCCTCGCCTGGATGCTCTTCCCCTTTCTCTGGAAAGATTAAGGGTGAGTCTGGAGTACTTGGTCTGGAGTCTTTAGCGGGAGAATGTCGTCACAGTTGAGCTTATCGCTCGGAGTTTTGGGGTAACAGGGAAGTTTCGTCGAGGGTGCATCGCACTCACTCTGAGTTTACCTCTCTCTCTAATCTCTCTCAACAGGGAAGACGATACTTTATCGGTAAAACGGAGCTCCTTTCAACTTTCCCCTTTCTACTTTCAACTTTCCCCTTTCAACTTTCCCCTTTCTACTTTCCCCTTTCTACTTTCAACTTTCTACTTTCAACTTTCAACTTTCAACTTTCCCCTTTCCCCTCGCGAAGCGTCTTCTCTTTCAACTTATTAACTTTGAACTTTCCACTCGTTCAAGCCATCCACCATACCCTAAAAAACTTTATAACCTATGTGCAAAGCTGCCGAACACCTCATTTTTTGTACCTGCCAGCCCCACGAATTGCCCCAAAAACTCAAAGCGGCAAACCTGGGTGAAGCCCTTATTTCAGGACTCGACGAAACTGCCGTTTACCACTGGTCGCTCTCCCGAAAAGCAGTAAAAAGTGGTCCCGCAGGAGCGAGTATTATTGGATCAATTCGAATGCCTGAGGATGAGATTGATGAACATCTTCATGAAGAGGATATTCTTAAGGTGCTCAATTCCATCGACAATTGCTTCGATTTTAGCTATGAAGCCCAAAATGACGATTGTCTTAAGATTTTCAGCAACAGCTACAGCACCTACATGAGCTTCGTTTTCAATGAACAAGAACAAAAATGGTTTACTGGCATCGTTAAAATCAACGATCATGACCCACTCCAGTCAGGAAGCCTGTTGTTGCAATAAAGATAATCGCCCGAACGTGTAAGTTCCGATAGAATTTGCCCAAAACCCCGATCTAATCAAAACAGTTAAACAAAACACGGGTTAAATACAGCAAAACCCAATTGATTTTGATACCATGAAACACATTCACCTCGTATTAAGTCTGGGATTACTCGCGGCCAGTGTGCACATTAATGCGCAATCGTACCAACTTCCGCAACAGGTTCAGGAAACCGATCTGGTTCCGGGAAAGCTCATTGCCAAGCTTAAAGAGTCGCACCGTAACCTATTACAACAGCCCGATTTATTAATCACCAATGCCGGTCTCGAAAACGCAATTTCGAGTCGCGCACTGTTTCCTCACTTGCAGAAACCACGTAAGGAAACCGACCGCTTTGGACGAAAAACTGCCGACATCAGCAGAATCGTAGAAATAGAACTTCCTGTTGCAACCAACCTCAGATTGGCCATGCAGCAAGCCCATAAATCGGGGCTTTTCGAATGGGTGCAGCCACGGTTCGTGCACAAACCTATGTTCACCCCAAACGACCCGCAGGTGGGACAGCAGTACCATCATGCGCTCATCAAAAGCTTTGAGGCCTGGGACATCGAGCAAGGCGATACCTCCGTGTACATCGGAATCACCGATGCGGGCATTCAATTCGACCACCAGGATTTGGGCAATGTCCGCTTTAATTACGCCGACCCCATCAACGGGCTCGATGATGATAACAATGGTTATGTGGATGACTTCAGAGGCTGGAACACGGTTAACAATACCAATGATCCAACCGCTACGCTTTCGCCCCATGGCATGTTCACCACCGGAATGAGTTCTGCAACCGTGAACAATGGAATCGGAATAGCCGGTAACGCCTTCCGCTGCAAGTTTGTGCCCGTAAGGATCGACGACGCCGCCGGCTTCAATTTCGGCTACGAAGGCATCGTTTACCTCGCCGATCTCGGCTGTAAAATCATCAATGCCAGCTGGGGAAACACCTTCCCTACTCCATTTGGTGCCGAAATCATTCAGTATGCAACCGTTAACCACGAGGCTTTGATTATTGCCGCCGCCGGGAATTCCGGTCTGCAAGAAAACTACTACCCTGCCGCTTATCCGGGTGTGATGAGCATTGGGGCAACCGGCTCAACCGACCTGCACTGGTCGCTCACCACTTGGGGGCCTTCTGTCGACATGGTTGCTCCAGGCGAACTCGTTCGCTCTTGCTGGCCTTTCAATGGATATGACATTAGCTCGGGCACTTCCTTCTCGGCTCCGCTTGTTGCCGGTGCTGCAGCCATCCTCAAAAGCCACTTTCCCGACTACACCAGCGACCAGATTGCCGAACGCCTGAGAGTCACCGCCGACACTTCTATCTACGCGCTTAGCGGAAATGCCAGCCGTTACCATTGGCTGGGGGCCGGACGTCTCAATATGCTACGTGCGCTGAACGCGCCGGCCAGTCCTTCCATTCGCATTCAAAATGAGGCGCTCACCGACAACGATGGCGATAACTTCGCTACGGCCGGTGATACTCTCAGCCTCAGCGGAAATTTCTTCAACTGGCTCGATGCCGCTCAAGACCTGCAAGTCACACTGAGCTGCGATAATGCCAATATTGAGATTATCAATGGAACATTTTCGGCGGGAGCCTTAGCCAGCCTGGCCTTTGCCAGCAACCAAAGCGCGCCTTTTACCCTGCGGATTCTTCCCAACGTGCCATTCAATCTCGACATCAATCTCAAATTGAGTTACCGCGACGAAGCCACAGGTTATGCTGGTTTTGAATATCTCCAAATGCGGGTAAACCGCGATTACATCGATCTCGCGGTGAACAACTTACACACGACCATCACCTCGCGTGGCAGCATTGGCTATAACGCCGATTATGCGACCGATGGCCTCGGCATTCAATTCCAAAACTCTGAAAGCCTTATTTATGCTTCAGGCTTCATGTTGGGCTCAGGAAACACCGTTTCCGACAATGTTTACGCGGCCAATATTCCCGGCTACGACAACGACTTCAATCGTGTAGATCCAGTGGAATTGGTAAACCCATCAACCTTTGCCGACCGCGAAATCATCAGCCGCTTTGTGAGCAATGCAGCATCGTTGAGCGATGTAGCCATCCGGCAACGGGCCTATGCAAGCAACAGCCCCGGAAATGAAGATTATGTGGTACTCGAGTATCGGCTCTCCAATAATAGCAACGAGCCGGCCTCTAACTTAGGTGTGGGTATTTTCAACGATTGGGACATTGGGCAGGTAACGAGCAACCAAACGGTGTACGATGCCACCCGAAAATTGGCCTATGCCTTCGATTCAAGCAATCCCAATCGTTATGTGGGTGTAAAAGTACTTTCGGGACAAACAGCGCATGCCTATTGCTTCAACTCAAACGGAGCCTCGGGAAGCATTAATCTGTATGATGGGTTTAGCAATGCTGAAAAGGCGTCGATTGTAAACGGAACCCAAACCCGTAATGCCTCAACCGTCGGAGACATTGCCACTTATATTGGCGTGGCAGGAATAGATCTTGAGCCTGATGAGGCTGCCACCATTCGATTTGCCATTCTAGGTGCATCCAGTTTGGCGGAGCTGGAAGCCCTGGCCTCATCGATCAATCTTCAGGACAACCTCAACCAGCTAAATCCACAAGTTAGCCTCACACCCGAAAGCTGCAGCGACAACGATGGAAACGTTGATGTAACTGTTTCAACACCCGGAATTGCCGGCCTCAGCCTGCTCAATGCCGATGGCGTAGAGCTCGTTTCGGTGGAGAACTTAGACGAGAGCTTTAGCTACGGTGGTTTGCCCGCCGGCGAATACCTCCTCATTTACGCCTTTAACGACGGTACACAATACGAATCGCTGCAAATCATCACCGAAGCCACTCCGGTGAGCTTGTTTGAAATGTACGCCTTCTCCGAATTCCTGTTGCTGCCCAACGCCGAAACAGAATTTACAGCCCTGGCGAACGGTGCCGATACCTATTTCTGGGACTTTGGCGATGGAAACACCGGCAGCGGCTCTGTGGTAACGCACGAGTTCACGAGCGAAGGTACCTTCACAGTAACCTGCATTGCCTCGAACGACTTCTGCTCCGACACCTCATCGATCACCATCGAAGTAGGTGTAACGGTAGGTCATCAAGCCGCAGGCAACCATAAACTTCAACTGTTCCCGAATCCGGCGCAGGACCGTGTTTTTGTAGATGGCCAAACGCTCAATCATGCCCCTGTTCAAGCCTTTGACCTCAGCGGGAGGATGGTATGGTCGGGTACACTCGAGCAGAACAGCTTTAGTGTTGCCTCCTGGACGCCTGGCGTGTACTTCATCCAAATCGGGAATCAGGCGCTGCATAAGCTGGTAGTGACAAATAAGTAGTGCCTACCGAAAAAGTCAGACCGCGCAGCAGCATCAACAGATAAATGCATCAGATGCGAGCCGCGGGCAACGAAGCAGATGATGTATTTCTGGCTAACGAAGTGTTTTAGATTTTGGAAAGTTTTCCGGCATCCGGAATTGATAAGACAGGGCTCAAAACCTTGAATTTAAGTGAGTTCAAACAGTTGTTAAGCCACTTAAAGCAAATCAATTGAGTGTTTTTCAATAGGCCCTAGGTCGTAAGCGATTATTGCCTTCGGCGGATGGAATCAATTCGCCAAGGCAGAACTATTCCTTCCAAGCGATGTTTGGTATCTTACAACGCTATGGAAGGATTTCGCTTTGCCCGTTATGAACCTGACGATGAACAGGATGCATTCACCAAGCTTTTCAACCTGTTCAAGGAAGTTCTGCTGCATACCTCCGGCGATGTCGCAGAAGCCCTAAACTGGATGAATGAGCTCGATCGCGAATACGGGCTCACCACCGACGAGTATGGCATGGGCGATTTCATTGAAGACCTGAAGAAAAAGGGCTACATCAAGGAAGACGGTCAGGGACATTCGATCATCACCCCAAAAACTGAAGGAGAAATCCGCAAAGGCGCGTTGGACCAAATTTTCGGAAAGCTCAAGAAAGGCAAACAGGGCCAACGCAGCACACGATTTCCGGGCAGCGGCGAGGAGGCCGGAACCGGAAACCGTGCATTTGAATTTGGCGATCCGCCGGAAAGTATTGCGCTTACCGATTCTATCCGCAATGCGCAGGTTAATCATGGGGCGGATGACCTCATACTCGAAGAGCGGGATCTCGTTGTAGCCGAAAGGGAATACCGCACGCAAACCTCAACAGTGCTGATGATTGACATCTCACACTCGATGATTTTGTATGGCGAAGACCGCATCACACCGGCGAAGAAAGTGGCTTTGGCTTTGGCCGAACTCATCCGCATCAAGTATCCCAAAGACACGCTTGATGTGCTCGTTTTTGGGAATGATGCCTGGCCCATCGAAGTGAAGGATATTCCGTACCTCAACGTTGGTCCATACCACACCAATACGGTTGCGGGTTTGGAGCTGGCCATGGAACTTCTGCGAAAGCGCAAAAACCCCAACCGTCAAATATTCATGATCACCGACGGAAAGCCCACCTGCCTGAAGGAGGGCGATCGATATTACAAAAACTCGATGGGGCTCGACCGGAAAATCATTAACCGAACGCTCTCATTGGCCACACAATGCCGCAAACTACGGATTCCCATTACCACATTTATGGTGGCTACAGACCCCTGGCTTCAGGACTTTGTGAATGAGTTTACCGAGGCCAATGGCGGGAAGGCTTATTTCACCGGCTTAAAAGGACTTGGCGATATTGTGTTCTCCGACTTTGAACGCAACCGCCGCAAAAAACTTTAAAAAATGAAAAACCAACTTACCCTCAAAACACTTGGCGCGCTGAAGGCTTCCGGATACCAACCGAAATCGATCTCTGATGAGCTGCGCGACAACCTGATCAATGCTCTGGAACGTGGAGAAAATCCATTTCCGGGTGTATTGGGCTACGAAAACACTGTGCTTCCTGAGATTCAGCGGGCAATTTTATCCGGACATAACATCAATTTGCTTGGGCTTCGGGGTCAGGCTAAAACGCGCATTGCCCGACAGATGACCGCACTTCTGGATGAATACATTCCGGTTTTAGAAGGTTCCGACATCAACGAAGATCCATTGCAGCCCATCACGCAGGCTTCTCGTGAACGGATTTCCATTCATGGCGACGACACCCCCATTTTCTGGATGCACCGCGAGGAGCGCTTTGTAGAGAAATTGGCTACGCCTGATGTAACCGTGGCCGACCTCATTGGCGACATCGATCCTATCAAGGCCGCCAACCTGAAGGTTTCGTATTCCGACGAACGGGCGATTCACTTTGGACTGATTCCTCGGGCCAACCGATGCATTTTTGTGATTAACGAAATTCCCGATTTACAAGCCCGTATTCAGGTCGCGCTCTTTAACATTTTGCAGGAAGGCGACATTCAAATCAGAGGCTTTAGAATGAGACTTCCGCTCGACATTCGCTTCATCTTTACTGCCAACCCGGAGGATTACACCAACAGGGGAAGCATTGTAACACCTTTGAAGGACCGAATTCAAAGTCAAATCGTTACGCACTACCCCAAAAATCTACAA
>CANHCM010000080.1 GCA_947459155.1 Bacteroidota bacterium
GGTTTGGGCGGAAGGCTCGATTCGACCAATGTTGTAGAACCAGAATTGAGTTTAATTACCAATATTAGTTTTGACCACACCGATTTGCTGGGCGATACCCTGGAAAAAATCGCCATTGAAAAAGCCGGAATTATAAAACCCCGGCGGCCTGTAGTTTTAAGCGAGGTGGATGCTCAACTTTTACCTGTTTTTAAGGCGAAAGCTGGAGAATTGAACAGCCCAATTGTGTTGGCGCAAGATCGAGTTCGCTGGATTAACAAGGCCTGGCACACCAAAAACAACAAGGCTATTTTGAGTTTAACCGCAATTTGGGATGGCGAAGAGTTTAAGCTTGAAAGTGCCCTCAGTGGCGCCTATCAGCAAAAAAATTTAGCCGGAGTGCTCAGTGCGGTGGAGGTACTCAATGGCCATGGCTGGAAAATCGACTGTTCAGCGGTAAAGAAGGGAGTCGAAAGAGTGAAGGAAAACACTGGATTAAGGGGGCGTTGGGAACAACTACAAAGCACGCCAAGAGTAATTTGTGATACGGGACACAACCGGGCAGGAATAGAGGAAATCCTCAATATGGTGGCGCACACGCCGCACGAGAAACTACACTGGGTTTGGGGTGTGGTGAATGATAAAGACATTTCGGGAATGCTCGCTTTATTGCCCAAAGACGCACAGTATTACTTCTGCCAAGCCCAAATTCCACGTGCACTCGATGCCAGGGAACTACAACAAAAAGCAGCCGACGCAGGCTTGAATGGAAAAGCCTGGCCATCGGTAAAAAAAGCCCTAACAGCAGCTAAAAAAGCGGCAGGAAAACACGATTTAATTTTGGTGGGAGGAAGCACGTTTGTTGTGGCTGAAGTTGTTTAAACCAATTATTTGAATGGCCATTTGTGTTTAGAATAATGGCTTATGGATAGACTTTGAATTAATCGATACTTGATCAAAAAACATCGCTTCAAAAAAGAATTACATGAAAACTCTAATTGCGTTATTGATGATTAGCCAAATGCCTGTTCAGGCTCAGTTTTTAGCGCAGCAATTGCGTTTTGAACGGGTAAAAAAAGCCCAAGAGAAAACCGGAAAATCATTGGCCGATCAACTCAAAAAGTCGGGTTATTCAATTGATAACTTGCATTTAATGCTGGTTGCCTACAAGGAGGAACAGCAACTGGATGTATACCTCAAAGCCAAGTCGGAAAAGCAGTTTAGCTTGTGGAAGTCGTTACCAGTATGCGCCTCATCCGGAGATTTAGGTCCAAAATATCAACAAGGCGATTTGCAGGTGCCTGAAGGTTGTTACTGGATTGACCGATTTAATCCTTCGAGTTTGTATCATTTATCGCTGGGCTTGAATTACCCGAATGCTGCCGACCGAAAACGCAGTAGTGCCGAAGATTTAGGCGGAGATATTTTCATCCATGGAAAATGTGTAACCATTGGCTGCCTTCCGCTGACCGACCAGCTTATTGAACCCTTGTATTTACTGGCCGTTCATGCTCGAAACAATGGTCAAAACCAAATACCGGTTTACGTCTTTCCTTTTGAACTCAGCGAAGCTCGCCTAGCTAAAGAAAAACAAAACAAGCACTATCAATTTTGGAAAAGTCTGCAGGTTGGATACCAGCGTATCGTAGCCAAGCCAAAGGCTTTGAAATGGAAAACCGATGCCCGGGGAAACTATATTTTTGAGCCTTAGAGTTATGCTATTGCCGAATAAACCGGTTTTTTTGTTCGTGAAAATGTAAAATGTAAACTCCCCGGCAGAGTTGAGATACATCGATGTTTTGTCCGGAGAAATAACCGGTATCCATGAGTTGTCCGAAAAGATTGGTGATTTCGTACTTCCCTGCAGCGGCATTTTTCACATTTAAAACGTGATATGTTGGATTCGGATATAGCTCAAGCTGTTGTTTTTCCTGCACTTCAGGCGTGTTAAGTATACATTGCTGGAGCACTTCATCAACCGTATTGCAACCTGTTGCATTGCTTGCATCAATAAACACCGAACCGGGCTGATTCTCAATATAGGTGCAGATATTGGGCAGGGCGCAAAACGATAAATCACCATTGCCACTAATCACAAGCGCTTCGATGGAATTCGGATTTACTTGCTGAAGTCCTTGTAACGAAGACAAATTTGAATTTGATACAACCTCTAATTCACCAGAAATCGCCGTAAGAGAGCTCAGTGCCGAGAGATCTTGTAGATTGCCATTATTCTGAATACTGAGATCGCCGTCGATCAATTCTAACTCCTGTAATCCCTGAAGACTAACTAAAGCAGGATTTTCTGAAATTTCGACGCTTCCGACCACTGCAGTTAAGTGCGAAAGGCCGGCTATCGAGACCAAATCGGGGTTGTGACTAATTTGTAAATCGGCACCTGTTGACGTGAGCAAGGGGAATTCGCCAAGCTCAGTGAGGACCGAATCTCCAAAAAAATTAAGCCCACCGCCCAGTATGCTTAAACTTGTAAATCCTTCAGCTGTGGTTAATCCGAAAGTGTTAATTACATTCAGATCGCCTCCAATGCTTTGCAGATTGCTGAGTGCAGTTAAACTGAGCAGTTGAGGACAGAAGGTAATGGTGAGAAATCCATCAACCGATTGGAGGTTATTTAAACCGGTCAGTGAGTCGAGTTCGGGATTGTCGGTAATCCAGAGGTCTCCGTTTATGGCATTTATTCCTTGGAATCCGTCGAAGGTTTGCAATTGCTGATTTTGGTCGAAGGTTACCGGGCCGCCAATGAATCGCAGCGAGTCGAGTCCTTGTAGGCTTTGAAGCAGCGTGGTTTGAGCAAGCATGAAATATCCATCGATGGTATCAAGTTGGGCCAATCCGAAGAGGTTCGAAACATTTCCGGTAACCCGAACAAACCCCGAAATGCGGTTGCAGAGTGGATTTTGAGCGGCGAACTCTTCTACATCGCTTTGGGTGTTAAATGTGATTCCATTGGGAAAGCAAGCAGTTTGGGCTTGGCTGAAGTTGCTTATGAAAAGCAACGCTGCAGCAAAAAGTAGTCGTAGCATGTGAATATCTGAGGTAGAGCAAGTTTCGTGATTTATTCCATAACACGAATACCGCAATTGGGTGAAAATGACGAACAGAGCTCGAAGCAATTCGAAACTCAGCAAATTGAGGGAGTGCAATTCATCGTCTTAGAATCCCGTGTTGAGGGCTTCTAAGAATTCAGTGGTTATGCAAGAAAACCGGCAGCGATTGAAACGGATAGCCCCGGGCAGCGGAGCGAACCGGGGCTATGAGTGGAAAGCGCGGCGCCTGAATGTGAGGCCCATCAAAACGATAGCCTAAGGTGGCGGCCGGCCAAAAAAAAGCCCCGAACCTCAACAGGAACGGGGCTTTATGCTATAAAAACGACTACCCGAGATAGGTTTTCAAAATTTTGCTTCTTGTGGTTTGTTTCAGGCGGCGGATAGCCTTCTCCTTGATTTGACGAACGCGCTCACGGGTGAGGTCGAACTTTTCGCCGATTTCCTCCAAGGTCATGGCATGCTCGCCGTTGAGCCCGAAGTAATACTTGATGACCTCGGCTTCGCGGGAAGTGAGGGTTGACAATGCGCGGTCGATCTCTTTGCGGAGTGAATCGTTGATGAGTCCGGCCTCGGGACTTGGACTGTCGTTGGAACGCAACACGTCGTACATGTTGCTTTCTTCGCCCTGAACGAGCGGAGCGTCCATAGAAACGTGGCGACCGGAGTTCTTCATCGACTCCTTGACATCGTTTTCGGTGAGCTCAAGTAATTCGGCAATTTCTTCCGCAGAAGGCTCACGCTCAAACTCTTGCTCGAGCTTCGAAAAGGCCTTGTTGATTTTGTTGATCGAACCAATTTTATTGAGCGGAAGGCGAACGATGCGGCTTTGTTCGGCCAATGCCTGAAGGATGGACTGACGAATCCACCATACAGCGTAAGAGATAAACTTGAAACCGCGGGTTTCGTCGAATCGCTGCGCGGCTTTGATCAGACCCAGGTTACCCTCGTTGATCAAGTCGGGTAAACTCAAACCTTGGTTTTGGTACTGCTTAGATACTGAAACCACGAAGCGAAGGTTTGCTTTGGTCAACTTCTCCAGTGCCGCCTGATCGCCTTGACGAATACGACGGGCAAGCTCCACTTCCTCTTCGGCAGTAATCAGTTCAACTTTTCCGATTTCCTGCAGGTATTTATCGAGTGATGCGGTTTCGCGGTTCGTAACCTGCTTGGTAATCTTGAGTTGTCTCATAAAAGTCGGGTGTGATTGATGATGATTTTACGAAACGGCAAAAGTAGGAAAAAGTTGCCAAAGTGCTATCTTGATTCTGGCAAAAATCAAACAAGAAGAAAATTGATTTCCCGGCAAATGATGCTTCGTCACGCCGCTATCAATACTTGTTGTAGCGTTCGTCTACGCCAAAAAGACGGCGCAAGCTACTGCCACTCCAGGCGGCAAAACCGGCAATGAGGGCTCCAATGAAGGCGGTCAGCAAAATCAAGCTGATGGAGTGATGAGGAACGGGAAGTAGCTGAACTACGCGGGCCGATAAGATTTGCCCATTCGATTGGTCGATAAAGGCCGCCCAAATTCCCCATTGCAGAAATAGGGCGCCGAATGCGGCCCAGAAAGGGAAACGAATTACACCAGTGGAGAGAAAGCCGGCAAAAAAGCAAACCAAAACAAGCGTCCACCAGGACAAAAACAGCTGTGTGGCGGCACTGGCCAATGAAATGGCAACCAGAATCAGCCAGAAGGCTCTCCTTCGTTTACGGTTTTGCAGTTTCGACATACTGTATGCGTGGGTGTTTTTGATTGGGCTGCAACTTTAACAAACTGAAATACTTCCCGGCGGCCCACTCATCCACAAAATCGATGTAGTGCGGAGATCCCGGATTTCCACTCTGTCCGCCCGGATAAACGCCCCAGGCCTCACCATCAGAGCCCGGAACAACAACCATACGCCAACTTGCACCCTTCGAATGACTGGTGGCATTGAGAATTCCTGCATTTCCACCAATGGGAACATTATCAACACTAAACGCGGCTTGTTGACTGAGATGCTTTACCGTGGTGTTTTTGTAATGCGCCCAGGTGAGCGATTTGCGTGGATTTTTCAGCTTCCATTGCTCAACGGCAGCTACTGCATCGGCAAAAGAACGCACAACAAGTTGTGGAAGTGTTTCGGTTTCCGGAGTTCCCTGCTTGTCGATGAATGGCGAATCAGGAAAACGCCTGAGATAATCCCAGGTTTGAAAGTTCCCGGGAATTAGCATACTGCGCGACTCGGTTTGGAATTCGTCCCACAGCGATAGACGGAATCGCTCATACCATTCTTCGAAATACACCGCGGCTACCGCGTCGGTTTCGTTGAAAAACGTCCAGTTTCTTAGATATTTCAAGGCTTCAAGCTGAACCGCGGTAAACCGCATCTCGGGCAAACGTTCCAGGAGCCATGGCAACACCTCGGCTGCACAGAGGTTGTAATTGTCGGTTTGAATCCGCATCATGTCTTCAGGCTTTGCCTTATCCATTTTGGAAAGCAGCTCGTTCAGACGCCGGTTTCGATAATATTCGTAAACCCCTGTGTAGTAATACGGATAGCTTGCATCGGTAGGGTGCTGATTGGCAGAGCTCACAAAACCTCGTTCAGGGTTTTTCACCTGCGGAATATCGGTCCAGGGAATGTAATTTCGCCAAAGCTGATCAGAACGGGCGCCATCGAGGACAAAGCGCCCCTGCTGCGGGTAACGGTCAACAAAACGTCCGTTGTGTCTGATTGCAATGTCGCCCGAGGCGGAGGCAAATACAAAATTTTGCCCCGGGCTGTCGAATTGTTCCAGCGCGCGGGCATAGCCTGCATAATCGGTGGCTCGGTTAAGCTGATAAAAGGCCAACAAAACGTTCGAGAAATCGTGAGCTGTCCATCGCAAAGCCATATTCACCTTTTCGGGCGATGGCCTGAAGCGATCGTCGTAAGCTACCGGTCCATGCTCGGTGAACAAAATGGTGTCGTAAACAGGCTCCTCGCCACGCACCGCAAAACGTTCTACCAAACTGCGTACTGGCTTCCAGGTACTGTCGATCAGGTACTCTTTGCGGTTTTTATCGCGGAAACGAACACTGTACCAGTCTTTTACATCCATTGCCGCATTGGTAATTCCCCAGGCAATATTGTCGTTAAACCCAATAATGACGCAAGGAGCGCCCGGAATACTCACACCATACACATCCAATCCGGGAGCATGCAGTTGAATCTCATACCAGATGCTGGGCAAATTCAGTCCGAGGTGTGGATCGTTGCAAAGTATAGGCTTTCCATTGGCCGACCTGGCTCCGCTGATGGCCCAGTTGTTCGAGCCATAGCCCGGTTCGGGGCGTTCAAGAGGTAAATTCAGCGCAGTTAATGCAGGCGTAATTGTGCTATCGGCTTTAGCGTGCGCAGGGGTGCTGCGTAGGTAGGTTGTCCCTTTCGGGATGACAGGATCGAGGCTATCGGGAAACTCCGGAAACAGCTGATTCAGCGTTTCCATTCCGTACAATTTGGCCAGATTACTCAGTTCGAAGTCGGTTTCGTAACCGGTAAGCATGTTCGACATGTACTTCACCAACAACACGCATTTAAGCGGCGACCATGGCTCCGGGCGGAAATCGAGCAGCTTGTACTCCAAGGGCATGCTTCGTACATCGAGGCTATTGATGTAAGCATTCACGCCGGCGCTGTATTGTTGGAGAATCATTCGGCTTTGCGGATGCTGCATCATCAGGGCCAACGAGCGCTGGGCGCCCCATTTCAGTCCCAGCCTTCGCATTTCACGGTCGCGTTGCAGCAGGTTGGGTCCCACTACCTCCGAAAGTCGGCCTTCGGCAACCCGGGTTTGCATTTCCATCTGCCAAAGCCGATGTTTCGCGGTTACGTATCCCTGGAGAAAAAACAGGTCTTCTTCCGATTCGGCAAAGAGGTGAGGCACAAGGCGGTCGTCGTAGACCACGCGGGCGGGCTTCTTCAAGCCGGAAAGCTTTAGTTCGGCTGGAGCATTTTGTTCGAGCGATTCGGCCTGAGCCCAGAAGCCTTCGGCGGGACTAAAAAAGCGTCCGAGCGGAGGCAGCACGCCTGTTTTTTGCTGATAAACAAACAACAAGGCGATTAAAACTCCGGTGCTAAACAGAAAGGCTAACCACTTCGACATGGATGCAAAGTAAGTAAGCCATTCGACATGCCATCGATTAAGGCAAGAAAAACCCTAAAACCGCTCATAAAAGTTGATTTAACAATTTGTAAATGAGAAAGTAGTAGAGTGCTGTGAAAAACTATCCTAGCGAAAATTTGCGTAGCGTACTGAATATTAGTTACATTCGTAGAAAACCATTCCTCATGCAAACGAGCTCGACCCTTCAGCCGGTTTTGCCGGAACGATTCCTGCGTGAAATTCACAATGTTGAAATGCTTGAGCAGGAGCTTCGCCATCAGGGCTTTGCCCCGGAAGAAATTCACCAAATGGTGGAGGTATGGAAGAAAAAGAAACGGGCTGCACGGTACAGTAATGGATTAATTCTGATTTTCTCCGGTGGTGGCGTTGGATTTATGGGCTGCCTGTCGATCCTGTTCAACATAGCTCCCGAGTATTATTACTGGATGCTTTATTTCCCAACATGTCTGGCCTGCCTGCTTATCTGCTGGGGCCTATATTTGATTGTGGAATAAATTGCCATATTGGAATATTTCAACACTGCCATCTCCCCAAATTTTGCACAATTTAGCAGGGTAAAAATAGGGACTGACCCCTATATTCATCCGTAGAAGAATTCCAAAGTATCAGGAAAATATCCCATTTATGAGCGTTTGGAATTTTATGAAAATGAGCCGAAACTGCCGCCTTACTGAGAAAGGCACAACACCGAATTCTCAATTAGCCGCTTGTTAATAAGTCTGTCCATATCTTTCAATATCCACACCCAATCCTATCTGTTAATAATGTGGAATTTCGATACATGTTTTAAAAAAACAACCAGATATGAACCAGGGGCAAATCACAGAGCAGAGTAAAACACGGCACGAACACGTACTGGAAACCATTGATGAGGTTACCCAGATTTCGTCGGGATTAGGTATTGCACAATTGGAGCTGCAAGACGAGGAGATTGATGGACGATTGATTCACGTTCGCGGACGAGAGGTGGTCAATTTTGGTTCATGCTCCTATTTAGGATTAGAAAAACATCCCGATTTGGTAAAGGGAGTGCAAGATGCAGTAGCCCGTTACGGCTCGCAGTTTTCGTCATCGAGGGCATACGCCAGCGTTACTTTGTACACCGAAGCTGAGCGTTTACTGGAAGAAATATTTGAACAGCCGATCTTATTGGCGCCCACTGTGACTTTGGGGCATCTTTCGAATATTCCGGTGCTGGTTGGCGACCGCGATGCGGTGATTCTCGACTTACAAGTGCATTCCTGCGTACAAACCGCGGCGCAACTGGTAAAAGCCAGAGGCGTTCATGTGGAGCTTATTCGCCACAATCGCATGGATATTCTCGAGGAACGCATTGTGGAGCTGAGTGCGAAATACGATAAGATCTGGTACATGGCCGATGGCGTGTACTCGATGTATGGCGATTTCCTTCCGGTAGATGCCTTGTATGCCTTGCTCGATAAATACCCTCAGTTTAATTTGTATGTCGACGATGCGCACGGTACAGGCTGGGCCGGAAAACACGGTCGTGGCTATGTTTTATCGCAGAGGCCATTTCACGAACGCCTTTACCTCGTAGCCGGCCTCGCTAAAAGCTTTGCAGCCTGCGGAGGTGTTTTGGTGTTTCCTGATGCCAAAACGAAACAAAAGGTGCGTAACTGCGGTGGTACTTTCATTTTTTCAGGTCCCATTCAGCCTCCAATGCTGGGAGCCATTGCAGCCTCTGCGAAATTGCATTTGAGCGAGAAAATCAAGGAATATCAAAACGAATTGCAGAAACGCATTGATTATTTCGTAGAAACCTGCAAATCGCTCAATCTTCCACTAATTGGCGAATCAAACTCGCCGATCTTCTTCATCGGTGTCGGAAAACCCGCTGTTGGATACAACATGGTAACCCGAATCATGAACAAAGGTTATTACATCAACCTGAGCGTTTTCCCCAGTGTTCCCTATAAAAACACGGGACTAAGAATTCCGCTCACCATAAATCACACCTTCGAAGATATTTTCAACCTCCTCAGCATCATTGCCGAACAGCTGCCTTTTGCCTTGAAGGACAACAATTCTTCGATGGAGGAAATTCGAAAAGCGTTCAAAATTTAATTTAGAGCCTACTGAAAAAGTCAGAAATGCATTAGATGCGAGGCGAAAAGGCGAAGCTGTATACGAATACTGCGAGCCGCGGGCAACGAAGCAGATGATGTATTTCTGGCTAACGAAGTGCTTTGATCATTGAAAAATCATCTGCAGAGGTATTGAGAAAACAGGGCTCAAAACCTTACACTTAAATCGGCTCAAACAGCTGCTAAACTGCTTACAATAAATTCATTGAGTGTTTTTCAGTAGGCCCTAATTCAGAAGAGGGGCTTAAACCCCTCCTTTTTTTACACGCCAAGTGAGAGCTTAAGTCGTTGGTAGCCTTGACGGCTGATTGGTAATTGCTGCCCGTTACGCAACAGCGCGATGTGTTGGTCTTTACCCATCGGCTCAATCTTCTGTAAATACGCAGTATTGAGCAATATTGTACGGTGAATTCGCACAAAACCATTGGTGTGTAGCTGATCTTCAAATTGCTGCAAGGGCTGCTTTTTCAGATGACGTTCCTTTTCGGTATGCAATTTCACGTAGTCATCCATCGACTCGAGATACATCAGCTCATTGAGCGGAATAATCCGAACGTCGGCCCCATTTTTCACAACAATTCGCTGTGCTCCCGACCAATTGGCGTTTAGGGTCGGCGGTGAAGCTTTTGTTGATGAATTTTGCGTTAACAACCGTTGGATGGCTTTTTCAAACCGTTCGGGCGAAATGGGTTTGAGCAAATAGTCGATTGCGCCGGCCTCAAAGGCCTGGATGGCATACTCGTCGAAGGCGGTGGTGAAAATGATTTGTGGTGCTTCCTCGAGCAATTCCAGTACTTCAAATCCGCTCAATCTGGGCATTTGTACATCCAAAAAAACCAAATCGGGTTTGTGTTGCTTAATGGACTTGATGGCTTCGAATCCATCGCCACATTCGGCCAATAATTCAAATCGTGGATCTGATTGCAGAAAACCACGAATCAACTTCCGGGCAAGCGGTTCGTCATCCACCAAAATCACCTTTATGATTTTCTCCATTAAACAGGAATTTTAATGATTACCGTAAAAACATCCTGCGATTTACGAATTTCCAGCAAATCGTTTCGGTTATAGAGCAAGTTTAAGCGCCTGCGTACCGAATCCAATCCAAAGCCACTCCCCTTGCCTTGCGGTGTTTCTTGCATGTATGGATTAGAAACCTGCACTGTTAAAAAGGCACCGGAAATCAATGCCGAAACATGAATATCTACTGCGGCCTGTGTTCCATACACTCCATGTTTAACTGCATTTTCTACAATTGGCTGCAAAAGCAAAGCGGGAATTTCTTTCAATTCAGCATCCTCGTCGATCGAAAAATGCAAATGCAGCCGATGCTCAAACCGAATCGACTCAATATCGAGATACATTCGAATAATGCGAATTTCCTCTTTAAGCAGAATTAGATTTTTCTCCGCTTTATTGACAATACTTCTAAAAAAATCGCTCAACAATAGAATCATTCTCCCCGCCATTGCTGGGTTATCTTGTAACAATGCATACACCGAATTAAGGCTGTTGAATAAAAAATGGGGTTGTAACTGAAGGCGTAAACCACTTAATTCGGCATCTCGGGCCAATTGCTCTAATTCAATCCGGCGCTTATCGCGCTGATGACGTTCTTCATCGTCTAAAATCATCCCTCCGAACAGGAGAAAAGAAAGCAATTGAAAAAAAGCAATTACAAATACCATCGTTTCGCCATTGCTAATGAAGCTACTCAGCGAAACATTCAAGGCCGGCCATAAACTGTGAATAAACCGATACATCGAAAGTGCCAGGAACGCGCTCGAAGCGGAAATCACAAGCAGTAAACCCACCTTTTGCCACGATGGACGGTAAAAACTAATGCTTAAGGATAAAATCCAAAGAATTATGGCCAATGGACCGGAAAAACTCAATGAATCCCATACA
>CANHCM010000081.1 GCA_947459155.1 Bacteroidota bacterium
GCAAAAATTCACGTTCACCCCATCGCGGAGGAAAGGTGTGGAATTTCGAATCCGCTTGCCTTCCAGGTTTACATCTACCGAAGCGGCATCGCTCACAAATTGCACATAATGAGGCGAGCCGGTGTTGAGCAACAGGTCATCCTCGAACTGTTCAGGTTTGTTAACCGCGTTCATGCTGAGTTTGACCATAAAGCCCGCTTCGGTAATTCCTTGAATTTCTGCTTCGTGGAGGCCATCAAAGGCCTGAAAGCGAAACTGGTAACGGTCGGGGTACAAGGTGTGGGCAAATGCGGCAATACAACGCCCTCCATTTCCGCACATTGAGCCTTCATAGCCATCGGCGTTGAAATAAATCATTCGAAAATCGAATTCCACATCGTTACGCAGCAGAATGAGTCCATCGGCTCCAATTCCAAATCGTCGGTTGCAGAGGTGTTGAATCAGGCTATTGTTACCGGTATTGAATTGTTTATTGCGGTCGTCGATGAGGATGAAATCGTTTCCTGTAGCCTGGAATTTATGAAAACTGAGCTTCATGAGCGAAGTTGTTTGAGGATAGCCTCGTCGTTGACGGGCTGAAATGGAAGGAATTTGTCGGTGAGCTGAAGTTTAAACACCGATGCGCCGCTGCGGAGGTAAAGCGCATTATTGAAATCGTAAAGTTTGAGTGGCGCATCGGGGTCGAGGCCGAAAGTGATGACGGAGGTACGTAGGAGTCGATAACCCCTAAAATTGACCGGGGAGCGCCAAATTTCAATGCGGTAGTTACCCGGCTTGCCTGCTGATCCACCCTGGAGGGTTTGAATCAGCGAATCGCTTCGGGTTCCGGTGTTTTTTCCAATGGTTTGTGCATCGAGGAAAAGGGTTCGGATAAGTTCATCTCGCATTACAACAATCTCCTCGTTGGTGGTTTCGCTGAGGCTTTGGGCTGTTGAGGCTGAGTTGGAGTCTGTTGGCGTGGAAATCAGGGAGTCGGAAAAAGACTCCTCTTCCTTTTTTGTTTCAACTGCGAA
This sequence comes from Bacteroidota bacterium, assembly GCA_947459155.1. Classification (GTDB taxonomy): domain Bacteria; phylum Bacteroidota; class Bacteroidia; order M30B66; family M30B66; genus CAMCXT01. The sequence goes on from CANHCM010000081.1 coordinate 1,014, forward strand.
GTTTTTAGAACGCTGCGCTGATGAGCTGCGACGCAGTGTTAAATCGATGACCGTATCGGCCTTTTCGGGGGCTGGTGATGATTCTTTAAACCAGTGGATGGGACTAAAATCGAGTGCGTATAAAATCACTATGCCCAGCGACGTGAGCACACCAATCAGCAAACCACTGAGGAAGGAACCTGAAGATCTCACGTTATTAAAAATTGTTAAATGTGAAGTTCAATACAACAGCCGAACCGGTGAATCGTTTAGCTGCAAACCTATCGCATTTTCAGGAATTATAACCTGGCCGGCTTGTTTGTTCGCGAACAAAAGGCTGTTGACAGTGAAAAACTGCAATTTTGGCAGGGCATAATTTTTGAAAGGCGCAAAACGAAGAACCCTCTGAAATAGAAGCATGAAAAAGTACATTTCTTCCCTACTGATTGCAATGGTAGGCGGTGCATTTGCACTGGGCATTCAAGAATTTATCCAATCCAATAAACCTTCAGAACGCGATCGACTTGTGAGTGAGCGTATTCCGGTACAGTTCACCCATGGCGGATCGGCGGGAGCCAGCACAGCTCCGGATTTCACAGCGGCAGCCGAACAGTCGGTACACGGTGTGGTACACGTTAAGACGATTAGTGCAAACAGACAATACGATCCGTTTTTCGACTTTTTCTTTGGCAGTCCTTACCGAAATTCTCCACCCAATCAGGCAACAGCCTCGGGTTCGGGTGTTATTATCTCGGAGGATGGCTACATTGTCACCAACAATCACGTGATTCAGAATGCAGAAAAGGTCGAAGTGGTATTGAACGACAAGCGAGAGTATCAGGCGACCATTATAGGTCGTGATCCGAGCACCGATCTTGCCTTGTTAAAGGTCGAGGCCAAGAGTCTGCCCTTTGTGTATTATGGCAATTCTGATGAGGTGAAAGTGGGCGAATGGGCGCTTGCGGTAGGAAATCCATTTAGCCTAACCTCAACGGTTACAGCTGGAATCATCAGCGCTAAAGGCCGAAACATCAATATTTTGAATGAGAAATTCGCCATTGAGTCATTCATCCAAACCGATGCGGCAGTGAACCCCGGAAATAGTGGTGGAGCTTTGGTCAATGCAAAAGGTGAATTGATTGGAATTAACTCGGCGATTGCCTCCAATACCGGCAGCTATTCGGGTTATTCTTTTGCCATCCCCGTAAATATTGTGCGTAAAGTAGTAGCGGATTTGCTGGAGTATGGTGAGGTACAACGGGCGTTTATTGGTGTTGTATTGGAAAACTTAGATGCCAAATTGGCGAATTCAAAAGGCATCGAAAACATCAAAGGTGTTTATGTGGCCGGGCTTAACGCCGGAGGTGCTGCCGAGGAAGCGGGCATTAAGGCCGGAGATGTTATTTTGAAGATTCAGGATGTTCAGGTGAATAATCTGCCTGAGCTTCAGGAGCAAATCGGACGTTTTCGTCCAGGCGATAAGGTGAACATTACCGTGTCGCGGAAGGGGCAAAACCTTGAGATTCCGGTTGTGTTGAAGAACAAAAATGGCGACACCCGCCTGATCCGTTACACCGAATCGGTGGCCAATGAGCTTGGGGCGGAATTTATTCCACCCTCCGATCGCGAAATGAGCTCGCTGAAAATATCGAGCGGGCTCAAGGTTAACAAAATCAAAGAAGGCCGTCTCAGAAACATTGGTATTCGCGAAGGATTCATCATCACACACATAGGCGACAAACCGGTGAGTTCGATAGAAGACTTAACGAATGCCCTCAAATCGGAGCGTAGAGGTTTGTTGATCGAAGGTGTTTATCCGAATGGAACCCGAGCCTACTATGGCTTAGGAATCTGATTCTGGTTCAGTACGCAAAAAGGTCGCTTAAGCCCCTATCGTTTGCCACATCACTCGAGAGTTTGTAAAGTAACCGGTTAAGCCCAAATGCAGGGACTCGTTTGTCAGTCTTAGAAATCTAAAGTGCTCGTTAAAGCTAAATTACAAGCCTTCTGCTCATTCGGGCAGGAGGCTTTTAATTTTAATCTGGCGGTCATCTGTATCGCGTGTATTATTCCTAATTTCGCGACGCAATCAAAAAATAAGCATTATGTCAGAAAAGGGCAAAGACCTTCACGATCAGAAATTTGAAACCGAACTGAGCGAATGGATACAGGACGAGAAGTCGGCCATCGAAATGATTCATGTTATTGGCCAACTCTGGTTCGACCGCAGCATTGAACTGGTTATTTTCAGAAACCAGATGGTTGATCGCAGTGCCAGTGAAATTCTGAATTTGCACAACTATGCCCGAACAATCGTAGGTCGCCCCATTGTGGTGGAAGACACGCTGATGCTGGCTAAGGAAATCCAAAATAAGGACATAGCTCCGGCACGAATTGACATTGGCCGATTGGCAACGGAATGGCTGAATGAGAAGGCTTTACACGAATCGGCTTCGGCATTTTTGGATGATAAACTCAAAGGATTTTTAGGAAAAGACAAACGCGTACTTAAGCCCAAGGATGTAGTGTTATATGGGTTTGGTCGCATTGGACGGATTGCAGCTCGCGAAATTATCTCTCAAGCGGGAAAAGGCGAGCAGTTGCGACTCCGTGCCATTGTAACCCGGAGCAGTAGTCCGGAAGATATCTTAAAGCGCGCAGCTCTGTTAAGAACCGATTCGGTACACGGACCATTTCCAGGAACTATCATTGAAGATGTGGCCAACCAGGCCTTGATTATCAACGGACATACGGTAAAAATGATTGCCGCCAGTAATCCGGCCGAAATCGACTACACTGCCTATGGAATTTCAGATGCCCTTTTGATTGACAATACCGGGGTAACACGCGATAGAAAAGGATTATCGGAGCACCTCAAGTCGAAAGGTATTGCTAAAGTATTGCTTACAGCTCCCGGCAAGGGCGACATTCCCAACGTGGTATATGGAGTAAACCAGCAAGCTTTTGATCGCGACAATGAGCAGGTTTTCTCGGCAGCAAGCTGCACCACCAATGCTATCGTACCCGTTCTAAAGGTAATTCAGAAAAATCTGGGAATCAGCGGTGGTCACATTGAGACCATTCATGCCTACACGAACGATCAGAATTTACTCGATAACTATCACAAGAAGTTTCGTCGCGGCCGTGCTGCTGCGCTCAACATGGTTATTACCGAAACCGGCGCAGGCAGCGCTGTTGCGAAGGTAATTCCAGAGTTGGCCGGAAAGCTCACATCGAATGCGGTGAGAGTTCCTGTTCCCAATGTTTCTTTGGCCATCCTGAATTTGAAATTGGAAACAGCTACAACCCGCGACGACCTCAACTCATTGCTCAGAAATGCTGCTTTGCATGGAGAGCTCGTTGAGCAAATCCAGTACTCATTGAGTCAGGAGCTGGTATCGTCGGACCTTGTTGGGAATTCTTGCGCATCGATTGTCGACAGTCCGGCTACGATCGTTTCCGAAGACAATAAATCAGTAGTATTGTATGTGTGGTACGACAATGAATACGGCTACACTCGTCAGGTAATTCGTTATGCCAAGTATTTGGCTGATGTAATTCGCCTCACTTACTATTGATTTGCGGCGATCTGCTTCATAAAAAAGGGCGACTCCACCTGGGGCCGCCCTTTTTGTTGTAACCGGTGAATATTGTGCGTTATTCCATCAATTGAGCAATGATGGATTCCACAGAAAGTCCTTCGGCCTCTGCCTTATAGTTTCGAATAACGCGGTGACGAAGAATGGCGGTTGCTACGGCATTCACATCTTCCATGTCGGGAGAGTATTTACCGCGGATGGCCGCATGGCACTTAGCTCCGAGTACAAGGAATTGTGATGCACGGGGGCCGGCTCCCCAAGCCAGGTATTTTTTCACCACATCGGGTGCATACTCCGAATTGGCGCGGGTTTTCACGGCAAGTTTCACGGCATATTCAAGCACCTTATCGGAAACCGGAATACGACGAACAAGCTCTTGATAGAAAAGGATTTCTTCGGCAGAGAGCACTGGACGAAGCTCTACAGTTTGGTCGGAAGTTGTACTTCTAACAACCTTCACTTCGTCGGCATACGAAGGGTAATCCACCCAAATATTGAACATAAAGCGGTCGAGCTGAGCCTCGGGCAAAGGGTAGGTTCCCTCCTGCTCTATTGGGTTTTGCGTTGCCAGCACAAAAAAGGGCTTGCCCAATTCGTAGCGTTTACCCGCAGCAGTTACGGCTTTTTCCTGCATGGCTTCGAGCAGGGCAGCTTGTGTTTTGGGCGGAGTTCGGTTAATTTCATCGGCCAGAATGATGTTGGCAAAGAGTGGTCCTTTGATGAACTTAAACTGCCGGTTTTCATCTAAAATTTCAGTACCTACAATGTCGGAAGGCATCAAATCGGGGGTAAACTGGATTCGATTGTAATCGAGCCCGAGCACTCTTGAAATGGTGGTTACGAGTAAGGTTTTAGCCAGCCCCGGCACACCAACCAGAAGGCAATGGCCTTTAGAAAAAATGGAAATGATGACATCCTTCACCACCTCTTCCTGTCCGATAACTACGCGACCAATTTCGTTGTTGAGTCGGTTGTAGGCCTCTTTGAGGCTATCGATGGCTTCTACATCAGAAGCGAATTTGTTTTGCATAGCTTATTTCCTATTTCAGTTGTTCAACCAGTTTACCTGGAATGGGCAATTTTGGTATTCAGGGTCAACATTCACGTAAAACGACTTTCGTTTGCGGGTAATCCAGTCTTGCACCCGCTTTTCTCTTTTTTCAGATTCAGCGGCCATCTGGATACGTTGATAATCATCGTTAAGATTCGCCACATGGGGTTCGGTTCTCGAGCGCAGGGCAACAATCCTGTAGCCTTCTTTTTTCTCGCCGTTCCGCACCAATACGGGTTCTGAGATTTCGCCTATCTTCAGCTTGTCGACGATGAAAAAGATGTTTTGATCCATTTGCGAAACCTCGAAATAAGTAGAGCCGGTGGCGGGATTGATCATTAAGCCTCCATTGTTTTTGCTTTCCGCATCATCGGAGAACTTATCGGCTGCGTCTTCGAAGCTGATTTTGCTGAGTCGAATTTCCTTGAGTAAGCTATCGAGCTGGCGACGGGCTTTATCGAGGTCGTCGGGAGAAGGTTTGGGCGACATCAGGATGTGCCGCACGTTGATTGTTTCGCCTCTGCGCTCAATGAGTTGAACAATATGAAAACCGTACATGGATTCGATGACCGGCGAAATTTCTTTGCCTTGTAGCGCAAAGGCTGCCGCTTCGAATTCCGGTACGAGGTCGCCGCGATTCACAAAACCGAGTTCTCCCCCTTTCACGGCCGAGCCCGGATCTTCGGAGTAAAAGGCTGCCATGGAAGCGAAGCTCTTCCCTTCGAGGATTCTTTGACGAATGTCGTTGAGCTCTTTTCTAACTCGTTCTTTTTCGGTCAGACTTACTTCAGGCTTAATGAGAATCTGAGCGACTTGAATTTCACTTTCGATAAAAGGCAAGCTGTCTTTCGGAATGCGCTCGTAGTAAGCCTTCACTTCGGCAGGAGAAACTTTTATTTCACCTGAAATTTTCGACTGCATTTGTTGAATGGTAAGCTGCTCACGGATTTTCTCCCTGAATTCATCTTTAATTTCAACAATCGATTTGCCCAGATATTTTTCAAGTTCTTCAACGGAGCCCATCTGAGCGACAAAATACCTGATCTTTTTATCCAACTCCTGGTCTACCTGAGGATCGCCAATAATCACACTGTCTTTCTCGGCCTGGTTGAGCAACAGTTTCTGAAGAATCATCTCTTCGAGCACTGCACAAGGAAGCAGGGAGTCGTTTTGCCCTGTTTGAGATTGAATCTGAAGGGTTTGCGCCTTTACTTCTGAGTATAGAATGGGTTTCTCTCCAACCACCGCCACCACCTTGTCGATGGTAACAGGTTGCGCGCAAAGGCTTGTAACCCAACCGAGACAGAGGATCAGAATCAGGTTAAGGCTTGAGTATTTCCACATTTTTTTCATTCAATGCATCGTTGTAAAGGTCAAGCTGCATGGTCTCCACGAGCTTAATTTTTCGTTTGTTAAGGATGATATTCCGGATGTTTTCCCTTTCAAAACTCAATGGGGCATTGGATGTTTCAATCAGGAAGCCGGAAATCGAGACAAAGTAACGGTAATCCTTGTCTTTTATGTCGAGGTAGCGTTGATTTCGCTGGAAATTTTCAGCACTGTAATCTTGGATTGGAATTTCCTTCAAAACATCCTGAAACAGCAGCCAGTTATTGTCGTTCAACAGATAATTCACGGCATACATTTGACAATACTGTTCGAGTTTAACGCGATCGGCATCGGAATTACTGCGAAACCAATTCCCGGCTTTCTCGGCATTGGGAGAATTACCCGGAAGCTTTAGGTATCTAAGGCGGATGATGCTGTTTTTGAGTTGGAAATTGGCAAGATTATTTTTGTAATAGGCTTCAATTTCGGCTTCTGAAACAATGGTATCGAGTTTTTGTCTAACCAATTCGCGTTCGTAGGCATAAATGAGCAACGATGCCCGGTAATCTTCCAGTTGTTGACTTACGTCGAGTTGTTCTGCGGTAAGATTATTTTCCGCCTGACGAATCAGCAACTGCTTTCTGGCCCACTGCGCAATATATTCTTTAGCCCAAGCCGCGCTATCGGTTGCCGAAAGTCCATACGGTATGGCTTCTCTAAGTTCGGCTTGTGAGAGATAATTATCATACACCCTGGCCACGGCATTGTCTGCATCTTCGCCTCCTCCGCATGCGGTAAACAGGAGAAATGGCACCCATATAAATGCGGAAAGGCGGCTCAAAACTGGAAACATGCTCGAATGGCGAATCTACAAAGAAAGCGGTGCAGAAAAAAGCCCCGGACAGTTTCGCTATCCGGGGCTAAATTGCATTATGCAATTAACGGATGCTTTGTAAAACCTCACGGTTTACATCGACCGCATACTTTTTACGGAGTTCTTTAATCCACTCTTGTTCGAGATAATTCTGATAATCGGCAGTGATCAAGCCTCGCGCCTCCGAAAGTGCTTTTGGCTGAGGCTCGAGAACTCGCTTGTATTCCACAAATTTCACTGCTCCATCGGGCGCTACGATATCAGCGCTAAAGCCTTTGGTCCAGGTCTGCTTGTCGACCCATTCGTTGTCGCCTTTCACGAAAAGGCCTTCTTCTACTTGCAGGTTCAACTGAGAATCTTTGTTGATCTCTTTCAAGATATCATCGGTCTTATAGTTTTTCTTTTCGCGCTTGCTCACCATTTTACGTGCTTTAGAAGCAATTTTGGCATCCTTACAGGTAAACACAGCGGCGTCTGCCCTTTCCGGCCACATGTATTTGGCGAGATTTTGCTCGTGAAAAGCCTTAAGGCCGGCGCTATCGCGGATGGCCTTAGACCAAACATTTTCATCGGTAATTTCAAAAAGAAGGATTCCATCACGGTACTCTTGCATGAGTAAACGGAAATCGATGTATTTCTCCTCCAGTCGGGCATCTTCGTAGGCAATCACTTTATCGTTGCGGAAGCCATCATAGGCTTTCCGAACAATCGCTTCCAAAACGGCCTCTTTGGGTTGTTTGCTCTGATTGTCGGCGAGGTAACTGGCGAATTGCTCCTGCGTGGTTACTTCTGCGCCAATGGAGAACAATTTCTTATTCATTCCTTTGGCTTTGTCGGCCGACCATTTTCCACTTAGATAAGCCGTGTCTATTTTGGCCAACAGCTCATCAAGTGTCTTGGGATCTTCGGTAAAGTTGTTCTCTGCCTTAACGCGAGCAATTACGGCATTGCGGCTGATGCTTGAACGAGAGTCTTTGCTTACTTTCTGTTTGATCTCCGACTTAAGTTCGTCGAAAGGCTGCAATCCTTTGCGGTCGAGTCTTTTCACAATATGAAATCCATAAGGACTGCGGAAGGGTTCCGACACCTGGTTGTTCTCTTTGAGTGAGAAGGCTGCAGCTTCAAATTCGGGCACCATTTTGCCGGTTCCGAACCAAGGCAGTTGCCCACCGTTTTTACCGGTTGTGCGATCGTCGGAGAAATTCATCGCCAAAGCGCCAAAGTCTTCTCCAGCTTTAACTTTCGCATAAATCTCATCGATTTTTTTACGTGCAGTAGCGATAACACTGTCGGGCGCATTTTCGGGAATGCGCACCATGATGTGGGCGGCCTTAATTTGTCCTTGAGTTTCACGAACATCGTTCACCTTGAGAATATGGTAGCCAAAACGTGTGCGCACGGGCATGGAGATCTGTCCAACCGGGGTGGTATAAGCCGCGGTTTCGAATGGATAAACCATCATCATCGAGGTGAAGTAACCAAGATCGCCACCATTTTGCGCCCCTGATGGATCGTCGGAAAGCTGGCGGGCTAAATCGGCGAAATTCTCACCCTTGAGAAGACGTTCACGAATCGAGATTGCTTTCTTGTAGGCTGTGAGGGTGTCTTTCGGTAAAGGGTCTGCATCGAGTTTGATGAGAATGTGAGAAGCACGTACGTCTTTCTTCATGCGTTCGTAAGCTTCTTCAATCAGCTTTTCATTCACATCTTTGTCGCTCAAATAAGGCTGAGCCAACTGTCGGCGATATCCCTTCAGTTCGGTTAAAAATGCTTTGGAGGTGTCTTTGCCGGCTTCTTTGGCGGCCTTTACCTTCAGTTTAAAATTGATGAATAATTCAAGGTACTCTTCCAGAGCCTTACGATCATCGGTGGCATCCTTTGGATTGTTTTTCCGGTAAATGTTCTCGAACTCCGCTTTGGTTACGGCATCACCGCCAACGGTAAGCAACACAGGGTCGACCGGGGTTGGAGGTGGCGGAACCTGAACTGGAAGCTTCTCAACTTTAACTTTGGTAGCAGGGTTAGCTGCTTTTGCTTTACTTGTGGCCGTTTGCGCCTGAAGCAATAAGGGCGCAGCAAAAGCCACAACGCTTAAAATTCCGGTGCTAAGTTTCAAATACATACCTGTTGTTTTTCAAAATGCCAGCGAAAATACACCAACCTGCACAACCACCCAAATTTTGAACTTGTTAATTCCCGATTTCTACAAAATTCGCCTTCACTGCCTTTCAATCGCTCCAAGCCGAAGGAAGTACTTTGGAATTAATCTCGAATTTCCGATATATTTGCCTGCAAATGGAGAGGGAAGAACCCATTATTGATTTCACGGAAAAGCTGCCCGGCAAAACCTTTTCAGCCGAACAGGACAGAAACAACCGTATCATCAATTCATCGGTTGCCTACATGGCCTCTTTGGCGATTGTTTACGTTTCCTTTTTCCTGGTCACAGCCTTCTTTGCCAAAAGAAACAACCTTTTCTACAAGCTTTATTTTTTCAAGGTCGAATTCACGCTGAATTACGATTTATGGGCAATCGAGCCGGTTTTGAGAACATTCATCGCCGGACCGATTTTTTGCTTTTTGGCAGGAATAATCGCTCTGTTTGTACAGAAGTTTTACCGCAAAAGGCCCGGAATTTTAAAGCTTTTCTGGTTGTGGTTAGGCATACACTACATCAACTTCTTCTGCGCCCAAATGGTGTTAATGCCTATCAAGGCCAACTCGCAAGGGATTAATGCCTCTTATTTGGGAATTGTGGCCGATTACATGTACATGGAAGATTTCTCAAAGCTGATTTTCTCCATTCTGGCCTCATTAATCATGATTATTTTAGGATTTGTAGTCGCCAAGCCATTTATCCAAATCACCAATAGCACACAGCATATCTACAAAAACGAAAGCCGAATTATCTATTTGTTCCAAACGGTCTTTCTACCCTATTTAATTTGCTCTTTCGTGGCCATGATTTATTTCAGCGACGGTTCGTTTATTCTGAACCTGGCAATGGTCATCACCATGTTCATCATCATCATTTCCATTTTCATCAATGCCATGAAAAATCGAATGATTATGATTTACAGACTTCCGGAAACGGGCCAGATTGAAAATAAATTTCTGGTGGTGTTGAGTTCCGTTTTGATTTTGATGAAAATCCTTCTCAATAACGGAATTCGCTTTTGATTCAAGTTCAATCACGCATTTTACCGCTATCTTCTGGAGTAATTCGGGGCTTCCCGGGTAATCGACACATCGTGTGGATGACTTTCGCGCACTCCGGCTGAGGTAATGCGTATAAATCGTCGGGTTTGCAAGGTTGCGATATCCTTCGCACCGCAGTAGCCCATACCGGC
>CANHCM010000082.1 GCA_947459155.1 Bacteroidota bacterium
AAGCCTAAATCGGCGATGGCCTCCTGGAGCTCTTTGCGAAGCCCCATTTCAGAAAATAAAATCACTTTAACAAATTAGGCCGCGAAGGTAGGCTTAATTCCCGACATTTCGACTATACCCAAGTTTATTTACTGAAAATCATTGACTTGCAGGCTAAAATCCGACGCAATTCGGGAGCCCATTTGAAGTTATTGAGACTGCCTTTACACGGGGTGCATGGCTTGGTGGAGTGTCTAAAGTCTTGGGTCCTGAGTCTTTAGATGGAGTGTGTGCTAACATTTGAGTTTTTTGTGTTGAATGCGCGGCTTTGTTGTGATCATGCGGGCGCATGCCTCGCTCAACTGCACATAAAGCTGGAGCTTTTTCGCCGGGCACCGCGTGTTCCGCTGCTACTCCTTGTAGGGCGTCTGCGAGCCCCCTACAAGGGGTATTCGCTACACCCGCTTGCGCAAGTATCTCGGCTAAAGCGGAAAAATAAACTTGGGGTTAACGACCAGACTTAAATCCAAAGTTTTGCTTAACAATTGGATTTAGATTCAAAATTCACTGCCGACTCATCATCGGATATTGTCCAGCAGTATATTTACCAAAAAAGAATCTACCAAGTATGATGCCTGTTTACCGCATTGTTTTGTATCTAATGTTGATGAATGTGCTGCAAATTGAGGCACAATTGGTCATCAATGAAGGCTCGAATAAAAACTACAGCCTGATTTCCGACGAAGAAGAGGAATATCCGGATTGGATTGAATTGCATAATGCATCATCAGCTGCGATTGATTTATTCGGATACTCACTGAGCGACAATGCCGATGATCCCGATCGTTGGACATTTCCGCACTACATTCTGGAGCCCGGCGCTTATCTCTTAGTATTTTGTAGCGAGAAAAACAGGTTTCGTTCCGACCCATTCACAAACACCCTGAATACAGGGCCTTTTACACCACAGGTGGGTTGGAATCAACACGATTTCGAAACCCCATTTATTTGGAATGGCATTTCAAATATTGTGGTGAATGTGTGTTCCTACAGCAGCCAGGGCTACACGGTAAACTCGGTTTTTCGTCAATCACAAACCGCTTTTAATTCCAGTATTTCGGCATTTGTAGATGGCAACGATGCGGCCTGTTCATTTTCAAATGGAAGCCCCAGCACTCGAAGACCAAACATTCGCTTCAACGGAATAACCGTCGGTAACGACAATATTCAAAACAGTCCTTACGATTATCCAGCACCCTACGGAAATTGGTACTGGAGCGCTCGTCACCAATTTTTATTTACGGCCGATGAATTAATCAATGCGGGCTTAGAACCCGGCCCCATCGAATCGCTGGCCTTCGATGTGGCAGAAACCGATGCCACCTTATACGACTATATCGATTTCGGGCTAAATCACAGCAGTTTTGAAGAATTCACCAATGTATTTCAAAGCACTGAGGGCTATTTTTTTCACACCAATTTTAGAATTGCCGCCAATGGAGAAACGGTGTATCTCTTCAACCCTTCAAACACCTTAATCAGCTCCTTAAATGTAGATGCGCAGGGCGTTGACATCAGTATTGGTCGAAATCCGAACGCCTCAAACACGATTGGTTTATTCGGAAATCCAAGTCCAGAAGCCAGCAATAACGGAATTGCCTTGTTTGATGAATTTACACTCCCTGCAGTTTTTAGTCAGAACTCAGGCGTTTACAATACGCCCGTTCAGGTTTCCTTATTCAATCCCAATACCCCGCCCAGCGCACTTTATTACACTTTAGATGGCAGCGATCCTGATCAAAATGCAGAATTGTACACCGGAAATCCCATCACCATTTTTCAAAATACAGTCATTAAAACCCGGTGTTACAAAGCGGGCTTATTGCCCAGTGAAATCAAGGCTGCAAGCTATCTGGTTGGGATTAGTCATGTAACTCCGATTATTTCGGTGGTAACCGAAAATGAAAATTTATATGGTCCTGAGGGTATTTTCGACAACTTCAACCAGGACTGGCTGAGGGCTGCGCACGTCCAGTATTTCGATGAAACGCCGAATCACAACCTGGTTTTTTCTCAAGCCACCGGAATTCAGATGGATGGTGGAGCCGGTGGAAGTCGCTCGCATCCGCAACGCTCTTTCAGGCTGGAATTGGCCGATGGCGTGGTGGGTGAAAATCCGGTGCAGGAGACTATTATTCCGGGTAAGCCACAAAGAAATCGATACAGTAAATTTTACCTGCGAAATGGAAGTAATCAGTGGCAGATTTTACCCTACAAAGACGCCGCGCAGGTAAAGCTGATGAGCGAAGAAACCAACAACTACTTCTCAGGCTGGAGGCCGGTTTCGGTGTACATCAATGGAGGTTATTTCGGTTTATATGAGTTGCGCGAAAAATTCGATGGCGAATTCTTTGAGGTGTATGATGGTGCAGAAAATGAATCGATCGAAATTCTGAGTTTAAGTTTCTTTTATGGCAGTGTATTGAGGGCGGTGCGCGGTTCTGTAGATTCATTTCTTGAATCCAGAGAGGCCTGGGAAGAATTAGATCCGGAAAATCCAAATTATTGGGAAGAGGCTGATTCTATATTTGACTTGGAGTATTATGTCGACTACATCATCGGGGAAACCTGGATGGGTAACGAAGACTGGCCACAAAACAACATTAAAATTTATCGTTCGAATGCGAGCAATAACCGATGGAGATTCTGCATTCAGGATTTAGAATTGGCCATGAATCCCAATGGCATCAGCGACTGCTTTACGGGCTCAATTCAGCGACTAATCAATGAAAGCGGCTGGAATCCATACACCTCGATCTGGCTACAAAGCATGGAAAACAGGAGGTTTCACGATTATTTCATTAACCGATACGCCGACGTGATGAATACCAGTTACCGGGAAGAGAGACTTCTGGCCGTGTCGGATTCCTTCCTCTACTCCACTGTACTCGAGATGCCCAGGCAGTTTAGCCGCTGGGGCGATCCGAACAATGTTACCGGACAAATGAATGATTTTCTCGACAATCATGAGGCTTTTCAAAATGATTTAGTCTGTCGCTCAGAGCAGGTGCGCAACGAAATTCAATCGGTGTATGAATTGCCCCGACAAGTTAATCTTGAATTGGACGTTTTTCCGCCCGGTGCGGGAAAGATTAAAATCAGCACCATCACGCCGGAAAGCTATCCATGGCAGGGTGTTTATTTCGATGGCATACCCGTAAAAATTGAGGCCATCGCCAATTTCGGATATCAATTCAGCAATTGGAATGATAATCCACTTATTTCCAATCCGGCAAATCCGGTATTTTTAGATACGTTGGAGGCCTTTAACACAGCGTTTGTGGCCTTTTTCGAGCCTGATTTAAGTAGCGTTGAAAATCTGAATTCGTCCATTTTGCGTGTATCGCCGAACCCGGCCAATGCCTTTATAGAGTTGGCCCTCACCCGTCCAGCTCAGGCAGAATCGTTGGTAGAGATTTTAAATACGGAGGGAAAGGTGGTGTATTCCGGTGTGTGGAATATCCATCAGACCAAAGCCATCCTTGAAACCCACTCGCTTGCCCCCGGAATTTACATTGTGAGGTTAACAGAAGGAGGAAAACACCTCCATACCAAGCGCTTTGTAAAATCTTAGCCTTTTCGGATGTTCGATTGGATTAGGTTGTGCTGCGCTTGGATGGCTAAAGTCATCCAACAAAAGCCTATTGGCAAAAACCTTGAATAGCTCGATTTTTCGAGAGTTCTGAATCAATTTAAGGCTGACGTAAATCATTAAGCGGCTTAAATCGGTACCTTTGCCCAAAGCAATCCGCCTTGTCGCGTTCCGCTTCGGTGGAATGAGGAAAGTCCGGGCAACACAGGGCATCCTGCTTCCTAACGGGAAGGGGGCGGAAGGGCAACCGACCGTTTACAGACAGTGCCACAGAAAACAAACCGCCCTGAAGGCTTCGGTTTTCGGGGTAAGGGTGAAAACGCGGGGTAAGCGCCCACGACACTTCCGGGCGACCGGGGTGCTGGTAAACCTCAGGAGTTGAAAGACCAAATAGGCAGCAGATGAGGCGGCCCGTCTCTGGCTTCGGCCGCTGCTGCGGGTAGGTCGCTGGAGGGCATCGGCGACGGTGCTCCAAGAGAAATGACAGGGGCCGGATTTATCCGGTACAGAACCCGGCTTACAGGATTGCTTTTATTCTGAATGCCCAGCCCTCGTAGTAAATAACTGCGAGGGCTTTATTTTATTAATTCAATTTTTGGGGCGCCGAATAGATTTCTTAATGCATATATTCTGGATTTATGCAGAATAAGTACTAAAAGCGCTGTTAAATAAACAGTTCAGGCGACTTATTGCTTTCCATGCGCTTTCTCTGCAAGGGCAATATTTTCAATTCCACGTATCAGCGCATCGGGATTAAAAGAAATACTGTCGATTCCATTTTCAACTAAAAACGCGGTGTATTCCGGGTAATCGCTCGGAGCCTGCCCGCAAAGTCCGGTATGTGTTCCGGTTTTTCGGGCCTTTTGTAAAGTCATCTCAATAAGCTGCATCACTGAAGGATCAAATGGACTAAATATATCGCTCAATAATTCCGAATCTCGGTCGGCACCAAGTGTAAGCTGCGTTAAATCGTTCGATCCGATTGAGAATCCATCAAAATACCTGGCAAATTCTTCTGCCTGCAATGCATTGCTTGGAATTTCCACCATCACATACAATTCCAATCCATCTTCATTTCGTTTGAGGCCGCAATGCTCCATCACGGCGATTACATTTTTGGCTTCGGAAATGGTTCTGCAAAAAGGTATCATCAATTTTACATTGCGGAATCCCATCTCATTACGCACAAGTTTCATGGCTTTACATTCCATCTCAAAAGCCTCTTTATAAAGTGGATGATAATAACGAGAAGCACCCCGGAAGCCGATCATCGGATTTTCTTCCTGTGGCTCAAAGGCTTTTCCGCCCAATAAATTAGCATACTCGTTTGATTTAAAATCGCTCATGCGAACAATTACATCTTTAGGATAAAACGCAGCCGCCATTTTCGCCGTAGCCTCTGCCAGCGTTTGAATAAAGAAAGTTTCTTTATCAGGATACATGGCGGTTAATTGCTCAATCCGTGCTTTTTCAGTTTCATCGGTCAATCGTTGAAAATGCTTCAATGCCATTGGGTGAATTCCAATTGAATTGCTGATGATAAATTCCATTCTCATCAGCCCAACACCATCATTTGGAAGCAATGCATAACGAAATGCTTCATCAGGATGCGCCAAAATAAGCATTGTTTTAGTGTTCGTTTTCGGCACAGAGGCAATGTCAATCACCTGTTCTTCCCACTTCAAACTGCCTTCGTAAACAACCCCGGTGGCTCCCTTTGAGGTATCTACGGTAATGATTTGACCATTTTTAAGCACATCGGTTCCATTTCCGGTTCCTACAACGGCAATGGCGCCTACTTCACGCGCAACAATAGCCGCATGTGAAGTTCGACCGCCTTGGTTGGTAATGATTGCTGCCGCTTTCTTGAGCAAAGGATCCCAATCAGGATCTGTTCGTTCGGCAACCAAAATATCGCCTTCATTGAGCAAGGCAATTTCAGAAGGTGAATGCAAAATGCGTACAACGCCCGATACAATCTTACTTCCCAATCCGGCACCACTACATAACTTATGGCCTTTTTCGATCAATTTATATTGCTTGAAAATCGATGTATCTCTTTTTCGGATTGTGGTTTCCGGTCTGGCCTGAACAATATACAATTCGCCGTTTATGCTGTCTTTTGCCCATTCAATGTCCATATGACATTGATAATGCGCTTCAATAATTATTGCCCATTTAGCCAGTTGAATAATTTCCTCATCACTGAGGATAAACATGCTCCTTTTCTTTTCAGGCGTTTCAATATTCACTACAGCATCTTCGGGTTTATTGATTTCATGCATTTTATGTTTTGAGAAAACCATGGTTTTCTTTTTACTTCCCAGTTTATGCGCGATGATGGGATTTTTCACCTTGTTCAGAAATGGCTTGTAGACCAAAAATTCATCCGCATTTACTGCTCCTTGCACTACATTTTCGCCCAATCCCCAAGCGCCCGTAACCAGCACTACTCCTTCAAATCCAGTGTCAGGATCGAGGGTAAATGTAACGCCTGAACACGCCAAGTCGGAGCGAACCATCACTTGGACACCAATGGAAAGTGCCACTTTCATGTGTTCGAAACCATTATCAACCCGGTACTTTATTGCGCGATCGGTGAATAATGATGCATAACAACGATGACAGGCCTTGATGAGGTTTGTTTCACCATTTACATTCAAATAACTCTCCTGCTGGCCGGCAAAACTCGCTTCCGGTAGATCTTCAGCCGTAGCGCTGCTTCGCACTGCAACAGTTATTCCCGGCCCTGATTTCTCAATCAATTGCATGTAAGCTTCCAGAATTTGTTTTTCCAACTGCTTCGGAAAATTTGCATGCATGATGAGATTCCGAATGCCGGAACCCACTTCCGAAAGGTTCTCGAAAGTGGTTGTATTCAATTGAGCTAATGCATTATCAATGGCACTGAGCAGGTTATTTTCCCGAAGAAATAACCAGTATCCATCTGCTGTTACCGCAAATCCATCGGGAACTGAAATGCCTTTTCCCGAAAGTGTAGCAACCATCTCACCCAAAGATGCATTCTTGCCTCCAACAATGGGCGTATCGGAAATTCTAATGCTTGAAAAATGACGAATGGTATCCATAGTTTAATTATTAATGCCAAACTCCAGCGAGTCGTTGTAAATAGGCTGATAATTAACCCATTTACTCAATATTCAGAAGAAACGACTGATCGCTGATAAAGCCTTTATGGATACTAATGTAGGTTTTTGTAGCGAGGAATTCCAGTAATCTGAAAACAATTCACCCGGCAAGGCTCCAAATTCAGTTTGGCGACCCTTGCCGGGTGAATTCAATTATTGTTTTATCAGGCGAATGACCTCAGCTCCTTTGGCAGACTGAATTTCCACAAAGTACAATCCCGGAAGCGCATCACCAAGCTGAATGCCCGACACCGGAGCGTTCGGCAGTTGGGTAAACTGTTGAACGATTCTTCCCTGCATGTCGAAGATGCGGACTTGCAAATTTTCACCCTGCAGTTGTTCTGGTAAGCGAAGCTCAAAACTGCTGTGAAATGGATTCGGGAAAGCCACGACACCACTTGCGTTGTTAGCATGCATCACCGGCACCGGTGCAAACTCCGTGCGTGTACCATCAAAATCTGTTTGAACCAGTCGATAGTATGACATTCCTTTCAATGGAACCTCATCTGTAAATGAGTAAGACAACATGTTGTTGCTATTTCCGGCTCCCTGAATACGCGCAATGGTTTCAAACTCCAGTAAATCCGCACTACGCTGAACTTCAAAATAATGGTTGTTGATTTCGGAGGCAGTGCTCCACTCAACCAAAGTGGTGCTGCTTTGTGCCTCCGCATTGAAGTTCAACAAGGTAATGGGCAGTGGGTTCTGATTGTTTTGAGAACCAAGGGTGAAGGGACTAAACGAAGTAACTGCACCTGAGCTGGAAACAAAGCTTCCATTGAGGCCACCGTTTCCATGATCGCGCCAAATGGAGCCATCCCAACGGCAAACCTGTAGTGTTGACGGGTTGTTAACGCCTCCTGAATTAGCGCCCCAGCTTAAGCTAACAACTACGTTGGAGGTTCCGTTGGTCCGGTTCAAAATCCAGTATTCGGAGGTGCTCAGGATATTGATACTCGCCACCTTACTGCTGTGAGGGTACAATGAATTAGAGTTTGCATTGAAATACTCAGCCGTGAAGTGATGGGCTGTATTTCCGGGTGCAGAAATAGAGATTGGTCTGTAAAATCCACCACGTCCCACCGGGAAAGTGAATGCGTCATTACCAATTTTACGAACCGGCCCAATAATGTGAGAACTGTTCGACATTCCGGTAGCTGTACAGTTGTCGTTGAGGATGAGCAACTGTGATCCTCCACTGGTGAGGGTTCCTGAGCTAAAGGTAATGTTGTTGTTAACAGTCACATTGCTGTTCAGTGTTACTGTACCTGTAGCTTTATCGAGGGTAACATTCCGCAAGGTTGGAGGAAGCGCCACGGTACCACCAAAGCTTTGAGCACCTGTTCCATTAAATACCACACGGCCGTTGCCACTTCCGGGGCTAAACGAAACCGCGGCGGTGGAGCCACTGGTGGTCACGTTTCCGGCAAAACGAGCTTCAGAAGTATAGGCTGGCATCAATCGACCTGCAGTATTGTTGCGGAAGGTAACCGAACCGTTGTATTGGTCGGGGTTGGTGCCGGCGAGGCGGAATTCGCCCGATCCGGTGCAGGTAATCAGCGTTGTTCCGTTGAAGGTGTTTCCACCCGTCGACTGAACGGTTGCGGTTCCACGTTGATTGATGTTTGTTGTACCATTAAAGGTAGAACCATTGAGGTTAACCTGGTGAAAATCCGCGGTAAATGAGCCATTAAACACGTTACCCGATTCGAGGAACAGTGAAACCGCTGCGACGTTAGAAGTTAGGTTGATGGCCGCAGTTCCGGCCTGGGTGATTCGGCGCAAGCGCAAGCTTCCTGTAGTAAATCCGGTTACGCCAAATTGGATGGTAGCAGATGAGCCCAGGGTGGCCAATCCGTTTCCTTGACAAAAGCGGATACCCTGCGAAGGCGTGGTTGAGTTTACCAACACATTGCCATTGAATTGATGTCCGGAAGAATTATGGGCCATGTACAGCACGTTGTTCCCAAAATTGATCAGGGTAAGATCGCTTTGGAAAATATCGGCCGAGCTATTGCCCCAGAACCATGAGTTGTTTCCTGAAAGGGTAATAAAGGCTAGGTTGTTAAAGGTATTTCCACCGGCACAAGCCACCGAAGTGCTTCCTGTTTGGTTGAGGCGTGCAATGTTGTTGAAGGTTGTTCCGGCCACAAAAAGCTGTGGTGAAGCGAAGTTGATTGCGGCATTGAACACGTTGCCGGTTTCAAGGTGCATTTGTGCCGTTCCGGTCAACACCAGATCCTGACTTTCGGTACCCAACTGCGTTAAGCGGCGAATGCGCAATGAACCTGTAGAAAACCCTCCCGCACCGATAGTCATTTCGAAACCTGAACCTAAAGTGGCGGTACCATTGTTATTCCCGAAGCGAATTCCGCCACCGGTTCCGGTAGAATTCAACTCGATGTTTCCGTTAAACACATTGCCGGTTGACGTGTGCGCCAAATAAATGATGCCATTCGTATTGGTCGTTCTCAAGATGAGGTTGCCCTGGAATACATCAGGACTCACATTGGCCATTACCCAGTTGTTCGTTCCGTTATGAACCAAGGTAGTGGTACCCATGAATGTGTTTCCACCGTTCGACGTAAAGCCTGCAGTTGAGTTGCAGTTTGCGGTGAAGTTTCCATTGAAGGTGCCTCCGTTCAGGAACACAGAAGGGGTTGTTACTGTAAGAGAGCCATTGAATACAGTGCCCCCTTCAAAATAAACCGAGGTGCCTGTTCCTGTAGTTGTTAGGCTTTGGGCCATTGCGCCGGCCTGAACAAAGCGGCGAAAGCGAAGGCTTCCGACACTGAATCCACCGGCATCAACCTGAATCGTGCGACCGGAAGCGAGGGTGGCTGAGCCTGTACCCTGACCAAAACGAATTCCCTGACTTGAGCCCGTTGAGTTGAGTAAGATGTTACCGTTAAACAGTCCATTCAAACCATTGTGGTTCACATATAAAATGGTGTTCCCGGAATTGCTGAAGGTGCAGTTACCGTTGTAAATATCGGCTGAGGTATTCGACAAAATCACTTGACCGCTGGAGGTATTGGAAAAGGAGAAGTTTCCGTCGATGGTGCAAGCTCCCGGACTACTATCGTTGCCTGCGCCGTTTTTCACCACGCTTAGGTCGTTCCGAAAGCGGGTTTGACTCATATTGAAACGCGGGAAGGCAATACTTACATTTCCGGTGAAGTCAGATCCAGGAAGAAAGCTCAGTGTGGCATTTCCGGTAGTTTGGTTAATGTTGATGGCCGTAGGACTTTGCTTAACGAAGCCTCGTAAATTGAGCACTCCGGCGGTGTAACCGGCTGCACCAAGCGAAATCGTTCCGCTGCCAGTCATTGTGGTAATTCCACCACCGCTGCCAAAGCCGATGCCACCGGTAGAGCTACAACTCAGAATCAGATTTCCGGCTATTGAATTGTTAGCCCCGGCAACAGATAAACTCACGTTACCCGATGTTTGACCATTGCTAATGGTTACGTTTCCGTTGTAAATGTTTCCGGTTGTGCTTGAATGTGTGATCCCTCCATTTCCGGTTGCGTTCAAGGTGAAATTCCCATTAAAGGTGGTTCCACCGCTTGAAGTGCTGGCGGCGGTGCCGTTACGATTCACAATCACATGGCCATTAAACACGCCGCCATTGAACACCACATTTGAGGCAGTGATGGTTAAGGCTCCATTTATAGTCACATTCGACTCAAACTGAACAACGGCGTTGTTGGTGCAGTTCATGGTGATGGCTTCGGCGCTGGTTTGAGTGAACCCTCTGAAGATGTTGGTTCCGGAAGAAACAGTTCCAAAAACCAATTGTGCTCCGGCACCCAAAACCGACAATCCATTGTTCTGACCAAACCGAACGCCTTGGCTGGTCCCGGTTGAGTTGATGGTAATGTTTCCGTTGAATTGGTTTGTCGAACCGGTGCGGGCCACCAGGAATTGACAATTCCCGCTATTCGAGATAGACAGGGTGTTGTTGAAGATATCGGGTAAAACATCACCCAATGTGATGGTACCAGAAGTTGTATTGGTGAAAGTAACCGGCGCATTGAAGGTATTTCCGCCTGATGAGGCAGCAGCAGAATTGCCAACTTTGGTAATACTAACCGGGTTGTTGAATAAAGCGCCGTTGAAAAACACCCTTGGGAAAGTAAGCGTGAGGTTTCCATTGAATTCTGAATTATTCAGAAAGGTTATTGCTGCATTTCCGGTTGTTTGCGATAGGTTTATGGCAGTTGTGCCCAGCTTGGTAAAGCGCGAGAAGGTAATTGTACCTGCGGTGATGCCATCATTGAATAACTGAATGGTACGTCCGGAGGCCAAAGTCGTCGAACCGCCATTGAAACCGAAGTAAATACCGCCCGAGGCGGCGTTGTTTAAAAA
>CANHCM010000083.1 GCA_947459155.1 Bacteroidota bacterium
CTTAGCTCGATGTAGGATTCTCCTACCATGCGTTCACAATTTTCAGGAAATCGGCAGGTTTCAAAGATGCTCCTCCAATCAGTCCACCATCGATGTGGTTTCGGGCAAACAAGCCTGAGGCATTTTCAGCCGTAACGCTACCTCCGTAAAGGATACTCACGTTAGAGGCTTCACTTCCAAAGGTCTTGGTTAACCAGCCATGAATAAAGGTATGCACCTCTTCGGCTTGCTCAGGAGAGGCGGTAACACCGGTACCTATGGCCCAAACCGGTTCATAAGCCAATACAATGTTCAACACCTCCGGTAAGGATAGATGTCCGAGCACTTCCTGCAGCTGATGCGAAATCACCTGTTCCAGCTTACCCGCATTTCTTTCCTCAAGGGTTTCACCAATGCAGAAAATGGGCGTTAATCCAGCTTCCAGCACTCGCTTGGTTTTTTCGAGCAACACCGCTCCTTGTTCGCCAAAAAGCGCTCGCCGCTCGCTGTGCCCCAATATTACATATCGAACACCGGCCGATGCCAGCATTTGTGCAGAAACCTCACCGGTAAAGGCTCCTTTTTCGGTGGCGGCGCAGTTTTGTGCGCCCAGTTGAATGCCCGTCTCGCCCAGCAGTGCCTTGGTTTGGGTAAGCCAGGGAAAGGGTGGACATACGATACACTCCACGTCGGGATTGGCTGTGTAGTTTTCTGAAAGCGTGCGAACAAGTTGTTCTGCTTCCTCTTTCAGCAGGTTCATTTTCCAGTTTCCGGCAACATATTTTCTGGGCATAGTTCTTCAATTTGGGGTGCAAAGATAACAGCCTGTTTTTCCTTCAGGTAAGTTGAATGTGGATTCAATGGAATTCCATGGGTTTCGTAGGAAAATTCGATATGTAGAATACCTGTAGGCTCTGCATTTTGGGAGGCCTTCCAGTGGACAATCGTGCCATCCTGAAGCACGAAATAGCCATCCGCCGAAGGCTCCGTACCCAAAAGATGATAAGTGGCCGGAAGCCAGCTTTCAAGCACCGAAGCCTCTGTTTGAGCAGAAATAAATCCCGGAAAACTGCACAGCAGGAAAAGCATGAATTTCATTCCTGCAAATTTCCGGTGTGCTGAAATAGGAAATCCAGCCAAGGCCTCAAAAGTCATCAACAGGGCTGTTCATTCTTTTTTGGCCGGAATACTTGATTTTCTCCAATCTTTACAGCCCCAAAGCAAGCATGAAGATTTTATTTGCCGATTCAGCCCACCCTCTGCTCAGCGAATTGCTGGAGGAGCGGGGTTTTCAGTGCGATCATCTCGATCTGGACCGCCAACAAGCCCTGGAGATACTTGCGCAGTATGATGCAGTGGTGATCAGAAGTCGCTTCCTTTTTGACCGGGAAATGCTCGACGCCGGAACCCGATTGAAGTGCATCGGAAGGGTAGGAGCGGGCATGGAGAACATCGATGTTTCCTATGCCGAATCGAAAGGTATAGCTTGTCTCAATGCGCCCGAAGGAAACCGAAATGCGGTTGCAGAGCAGGTACTCGGAATGCTACTGATGCTCATGAATAACCTCAGGCGCGCTGATGCCGAGGTGCGACAAGGTATTTGGCGGCGAGAAGCCAACCGTGGCTATGAAATCGAGGGAAAAACCGTGGGCATTATTGGTTTGGGGAATAATGGTAGTGCTTTTGCCCGCGTGCTTCGCGGGTTTGAGGCCAAAGTGCTGGCCTACGATCCATACACCCCGTCGACACAGCTGGAGCATGTAGAATTGGTAGAAATGAAGACCATTTTTGAGCAGGCCGACATCGTTTCATTACACGTGCCACTCAGCGAAGAAACACGTTACCTTGTGAATAAAGACTGGCTTTCGCGCTTTTCCAAGCCCATTTGGCTGGCCAATGCTGCACGAGGCAAATGCCTCAATACCGTCGATTTACTCGATGCTTTGGATTCCGGGAAAGTGTGGGGCGCTGCGCTGGATGTACTCGAGTTTGAGACCCTATCGTTCGAGCAGGCCGATACGCAATCGGCAGTTTTGCAACGTTTAATTCAGCACGAAAAAGTGGTGTTAAGTCCGCATATCGCCGGCTGGACCCACGAGTCAAACCTGAAAATGGCGCGAATTCTGGCCACGAAGATGATTCAGTCGCTCCGTTCTTAAGCTTCTGTGGATGCAGTAAAGGAGGCCGCAATGGCTTTCCCGGCAACGTATCCGGTTGTCCAGGCATGTTGGAAATTAAATCCGCCCGTAATGCCATCCGCGTCGAGCAATTCACCCGCGAAATACAGTCCTTTCCAGCGTTTATGTTCGCAGGTGTTATGTTGAACTTGCGAAAGGCTTACCCCGCCGGCCGTTACAAATTCCTCTTTGTAAGTGGTTTTGCCGGACGCTTTGTACAAGTCGTTACAGAGCATTTCGGCAAGCGATCTTAAGGCATTTTCGCGGGTTGCCGACCAGGCCTGCTCGGGGTCGAGTTTTGCCTTTTCCAATAGATAATTCCACAAGCGTTGCGGCAATTGTGGAAAGGGTTTATTCGATTTTTTTCGGTTGGGATTCGCTTCCTTGTACTCACTTAAGGCCTGATAGGCGCTTTCGGGATTGTAATCGGGAAGCCAGTTTACCCTCGGCTGGTAGCGATACCCGAGTTCGGCCAATTTCCGCGCTCCGTAAGCCGAACAACGTAGAACGGCCGGTCCGCTGATGCCCCAGTGCGTAATCAGCAAGGGCCCGCGCGACATCACTTTCGCTTCCGGAATTTTCACGCTCGCCTCCGCGGCAACGCCCATCAGTTCGGTGATTGGTTCTGAGGGCAGATTAAACGTAAATAAACTCGGTACCGGCTGTTGAATTTCCAGGGATAAATTGTTGAGCCATGCATAATCCTGCATTTTCGGAAAACCGCCAGTGGCCATCAACACATACCGCGATCGGAGTTCGAATTCCTTGCCCTTCACCTCAAAGTATCCGTTTTGGGGCTCAATGGCCTGAACCGGTTTTTGAAGCTCGAGTCGAATGCCCAACAAAGCGGCTTCACTCATCAAACAGTGGATTACCGATTCGGAGGTGTTTGATCGGGGAAACATGCGGCCATCAGCCTCGCTAACGAGCTCAACGCCGCGCTCGGCGAACCATTGGCAGGTTTCGTCGGGACCAAAATGGTGAAGCAGCATTTTCATCCAGCGTTCGCCCCTTGGGTATGAGGCCGCAAACTGTCGCAGGTCGCGCTCAGCATTGGTTACGTTACACCGACCACCTCCCGAAATGCGCACTTTGGAGAGCCATTTTGCACTTTTTTCGAGGATGACAATACGCATCTGAGGAGCAGAACTTGCCGCCTGAATGGCTCCGAAAAAACCGGCAGCACCGCCACCAATCACGATTAAGTCGGCATCCAGTTTCAAGGCGTTTTCCATCGCTGCGAAGATAGTAAAGCCCATAGATTAAATCGAATAACTCAGATTTTCAGCGACTTGAGTAGCTGAGATTTTAGTTTTGAAAAATCCACATTGCGATGCTCATTTTTAGTAGGTTTGCGCCACTATTCAAAACATCCCATGAGCGTTCTGGTAAACAAAAACAGCAAAATCATCGTGCAAGGTTTCACGGGCAGTGAAGGTTCATTTCATGCTCAGCAAATGATTGATTATGGTACTCAAGTGGTTGGTGGAGTTACGCCAGGTAAAGGCGGAACTGAGCATCTCGGCAAACCGGTATTCAATACTGTGGCCGATGCTGTCGCCTCAACCGGAGCCAATGTGTCAATTATTTTCGTTCCACCTGCTTTTGCTGCCGATGCCATCATGGAGGCTGCCGATGCCGGTGTGGGTGTGATTGTTTGCATCACCGAAGGAATCCCCGTTAACGACATGGTAACGGTAAAGGCATACCTGGCCGACCGCAATGTTCGCTTGATCGGACCAAACTGTCCGGGCGTTATTACTCCCGAAGAAGCCAAAGTGGGCATCATGCCGGGCTTTGTATTCAAAAAAGGTAAAGTGGGCATCGTTTCTAAATCAGGAACATTAACCTACGAAGCTGCCGATCAGGTTGTGAAGGCCGGAATGGGCATTAGCACCGCAATCGGAATCGGGGGCGACCCCATTATTGGAACTACAACCCTCGAAGCCGTTAAGTTGCTCATGGCCGACCCTGAAACTGACGGTATCATTATGATTGGTGAGATTGGCGGAAACCTCGAAGCTGAAGCCAGCCGTTGGATTAAAACGAATGCAACCAAGCCTGTTGTTGGTTTTATTGCCGGCAGAACAGCGCCTCCGGGTCGCCGTATGGGCCACGCCGGTGCTATCGTTGGTGGGGTAGATGACACTGCCGAAGCCAAAATGCGCATCATGCGTGAGTGTGGTGTTCACGTGGTCGAATCGCCGGCAGAGATCGGAGCCAAGATGGCCGAGGTTCTTAAATAATCTTCAAAGCCCCTTCATTGGGGCTTTTTCATTTACGGGCATTCCCTGTTTTCAATTGGCACGATTTAGGTATGCCCGATTTTGTCCCCGAATACCCTGTTATGAAAATCGCTACGCTACTTCTCTCCACCTTTGGTTTTTGCCTTTCTCTTTCTGCTCAGTCTTATGAAGATGATTCCATCGACAATTTGATTATGGATTCATTTTATGAGCAAGAACACGTGAGGCCGCTTCCTGAACAAACCGATATGTATTTAATCCCCGAACCTGTTTTTCTGCCACTGGTCGAGGTGGAAGTAAAGGAGGCGCACGGAGTTGTGAAAAAGGCAGCGCTTCCGGAACGTTACGATCGCGTGTTTTGCAACAGTAAGCTGGAAGGGTTTGTTTTTGTAGAAGTGCATCCCGACGCCCAGCTCAAGCATATTCATATTCTCAACCAAATGGGCTATGAAGTAAAGTGCTATAAACAGCCCGAAAACAGAGGTGGTCTCATTCAATTAAATCTCTGCGATTTGCCCGCAGGCCGTTATACATTAGTGTTGGATGGCTTGAAAAGTCAAAGTCGCGACATCAACATTGACGAAGATGCTTCGGTAGCCTTGTTAAACTGATTATTCTCATTTCCATGAAGCCCTTCCGGGGCTTTTTTTATGTGCGAGGATGGCCTTTCGCCCGCTTTAATCTTTCTTTGCACTTTTAAACCGCACATGGAAAACGCGTTATTATCCATTTCTCCGGTCGACGGGCGATATGCCGCTTCTACTGCTGCACTTCGTAATTATTTTTCTGAGTTTGCCCTTTTTCGATACCGCCTTCAAATGGAGGTGGAGTATTTAATTGAGCTTGGAAATCCCGGATTCCCCTGCGAAGGCGCATTTAACAATTCGCATATTGAACAACTGCGCTCGTTGTATCAGCAATTTTCAATCGATGATGCTTCCAGAATTAAAACACTGGAGAAATCGACCAATCACGACATTAAAGCCCTTGAATATTTTCTGAAGGAAAAAATGGACGAGCTTGGCCTCGGTGCCTACAGAGAATGGGTGCATTTTGGGCTTACCTCGCAAGACATTAACAATACCGCTATTCCACTTTCATTAAAAGAAGCTGTTGAGCAAGTTGTGTTGCCAGCCATCATTCAAATTGAAGATGGCCTCAAGCAACAGGCGCAGGAATGGAAATCTATTTCCATGCTTGCCCGAACCCACGGCCAGCCGGCTTCTCCCACAACACTGGGAAAAGAAATTCAAGTCTTTGCAGAACGAATTTCTATTGAACGCCAAAAATTGCAGCAAACCGTTTGGGCAGCCAAGTTTGGCGGGGCTACCGGGAATTTCAACGCCCATCATATTGCATATCCGCAATTAGATTGGGTGTCCTTTTCCAATCAATTTCTTGGTCGTTTGGGCTTGAGTCGAAGCCAAACCACCACCCAAATTGAGCATTACGATCAGCTGGCTTCCTTCTGCCATAACATGATGCGTATTCATACGATTTTAATCGATTACGCGCGTGACGTATGGGCTTACATATCTATGGAATACTTCCGGCAAAAAGTGAAGGAAGGAGAAACCGGCTCCTCGGCAATGCCTCATAAAGTAAATCCAATCGATTTCGAGAATGCCGAAGGGAATTTGAGCTATGCCAATGCGATTTTGGGCTACCTGGCCGACAAACTGCCGGTTTCGCGGTTGCAGCGCGATTTAACAGACTCCACGGTGCTGCGCAATCTGGGAGTTCCTCTTGCGCATAGCCTGATTGCTTTGTCATCACTCCAAAAAGGCATGTCGAAACTACTGTTGAACCGCGCCGCCATCGAAGGAGATTTGCAAAAGCATGCGGCGGTAATTGCCGAAGCCATCCAAACAATCCTTCGTCGCGAAGGCTATCCAAAGCCTTATGAAGCCTTGAAAGAGCTCACACGCGGCAGAGAAGAAATTACCATTACCCAGATTCATGAATTCATTGCCACCTTGCAGGTGAGTGATGCCGTAAAGGCCGAATTGTACCGGATAACTCCAGCCAATTACACCGGAATTATTCAACTTTAAAATGATAGTTAGCGGGTTTACCATAGTTCGGAACGCGGTTAAATTCGATTACCCTGTGGTAGAAAGCATTCGCTCAGTATTGCCATTGGTGGATGAATTTATTGTGTTGGTGGGAAATTCCGACGATGAAACCCGCAAGTGTATCGAGCAAATTGGCTCTGAGAAATTGCGAATTTTCGATAGCGTTTGGGATGATTCTCTCCGGGAAGGCGGTCGCGTTCTGGCTGTAGAAACCGATAAGGCTCAGGCACTCATTCGAAAAGATGCCGATTGGGCCATCTACATTCAGGCGGATGAGCTCTTGCATCAGGACGATTATTCAAACATCCGACAGGCCATGGAATTTGCCTTGGCAAAACCTGAAATCGAAGGCTTGTTGTTCGACTACACTCACTTTTACGGAGATTATCGATTTGTGGCCGACTCCAGAAAATGGTATCGCCATGAAATTCGAATCATCAGACCGCATGTATCCATTCAAAGCTGGAAAGATGCGCAGGGATTTCGGAAGCATGGAAGAAAATTACGCGTGATTTCTGCACAGGCCAGGGTTTTTCACTATGGATGGGTTAAGCCACCCGAGAAGCAACAAGCCAAACAGCAGCATTTTCACAAGATGTGGCACGACGATACATGGATGGATAAACACATTCCTAAGGTGGAGGCTTTTGACTATGGGCAAATCGATTCGGTAGCATTTTTTGCCGGCACGCACCCCGCTGTGATGCAGGCCCGCGTAGACGCCCAGCATTGGAAGGCAAACATCGACCCTTCGTTAAAAAAGCTCTCCTTGAAGTATCGACTTTTGATGGGTATTGAACGCATCACAGGCTGGAGGCCCGGCGAATACCGGAATTACAAGCTGCAGCGGTAGTCGGCCAAACGTAGAAATGAACATCTTTTTCACCACGTTATTCACATCGATGTTCAAAATTGGATAAAACACACGTGGGCAAGGCCTTTCCATTTTGTAGGTTTGCACAACCGTTTTTGCCATGCAAGCCACATCTCAATCACTGACTACTGTTGAAACCGCGAAAAAACTAGGACTTCTTCCGGAAGAGTTTGAACGCATCACCCAAATTTTAGGCAGAGTGCCAAACTTCACAGAGCTTAGCATTTTCTCTGTGATGTGGAGTGAGCACTGCTCCTACAAAAACTCTATAGTTTGGCTTAAAACGCTGCCGCGGGATGGCGATAGTCTGCTGGCAAAGGCCGGCGAGGAAAATGCCGGGCTTGTCGACATAGGCGACGGATGGGCATGTGCCTTCAAAATCGAGTCGCACAACCACCCTTCGGCGCTCGAACCTTACCAAGGAGCAGCAACGGGTGTAGGCGGAATCAACCGCGACATTTTTACCATGGGCGCCCGTCCCGTTGCGCAGCTAAATTCGCTTCGCTTTGGAAACCTGAAGCTCGACCGCACACGTTGGCTCCTCAAGGGCGTTGTGAAAGGCATCGGTGATTATGGAAATGCCTTCGGTATTCCTGTAGTTGGTGGTGAGGTTTTCTTCGACGATTGCTACAATACCAACCCTTTGGTGAATGCCATGTCGGTTGGAATCGTGAAAGTCGGGGAAACAGCTTCCGCAACTTCTTACGGCGTTGGTAATCCGGTGTATATCGTTGGGTCATCCACCGGCAAGGATGGCATTCACGGCGCTACCTTTGCCTCCGGCGATCTCACCGAAGAGTCGGCGAAAGATCTTCCCGCAGTGCAGGTAGGCGATCCGTTCCAGGAGAAACTTCTGCTCGAAGCCACCCTTGAAGTCATCCAAACCCGCGCAATCATTGGCATGCAAGATATGGGTGCCGCCGGAATTACCTGCTCTACCTCAGAAATGTCGGCCAAAGGTGAGCATGGAATGGACATCTGGCTCAATAAGGTGCCAACACGCCAGGCCGGTATGCAAGGTTGGGAAATTCTTCTGTCGGAATCGCAGGAACGCATGCTCATGGTGGTTGAAAAAGGCCGCGAAGCAGAGGTGGAGGCGGTATTCGAAAAATGGGATTTACACTTTGCCCAAATTGGCGTGGTAACAGACACCAAGCGGCTCCGTTACTACATGAATGGCGAACTGGAAGCCGATGTGCCTGCGCATGATTTGGTACTGGGAGGCGGCGCTCCGGTTTACCACCGCGAATTTACCGAGCCGGCTTACTTCGCTGAAGCCGCCCGTTTCGATGCTGCACAAATCGCGCAACCGAACGATTTAAAAGCAGTTGCTGATTTTCTTATTGCCCAGCCCAATATTGCCAGCAAACGCTGGGTTTACGAGCAATACGATTCCATGGTCGGAACGGCCACCATGGGAAGCCATGCACCCTCCGATGCCGGAGTGGTGAAGGTGAAAGGCACAAACAAGGCTTTGGTGATGACCGTCGATTGCAATTCGCGATATGTGCAAGCCGATCCTCAAAAAGGGGCTGCCATTGCCGTGGCCGAAGCTGCACGAAATATTGTATGTACCGGTGGAAAGCCACTGGCCATCACCAATTGCCTGAATTTTGGAAATCCATACAACCCCGAAGTTTACTGGCAATTCGTTGGGGCCATTCGAGGAATGGGAGAAGCTTGCCGCGCATTTGGAACGCCGGTAACCGGCGGAAATGTGAGCTTTTACAATCATACCGTAATTTCCGGGAAACCGGCCATTCCAGTATTCCCAACTCCTACAATCGGAATGCTTGGCTTGATGGAGCACAAGTCATTGCTCACAACCTTGGCTTTCCGAAATGCCGGCGACTCC
This sequence comes from Bacteroidota bacterium, assembly GCA_947459155.1. GTDB lineage: Bacteria > Bacteroidota > Bacteroidia > M30B66 > M30B66 > CAMCXT01. Next base: position 9,207 of record CANHCM010000083.1, read on the forward strand.
ATCTTCTTGATTGGCCAGCCTTCCGACGACATTCATGCCTCGGAGTATTTGTATGCCTGGCACAAGGTGAGTTTAAGTCCAGCCCCAGCTTTTTCGTTGGAAGAGGAGAAAGCCCTGCATGAGTCCATCTCAGGGTTGATTCAAGGCAATTTGGTGCAGTCGGTGCACGACGTTTCCGACGGCGGATTGTTCTGCGCAATGGCCGAAGCCGGCTTCCACAACCAGCTTGGGTTTAGCATCGAAACCGATGAGGCTTACCGCACCGATGGCTACCTTTTTGGCGAAGCTCAGGGCCGGGCCATTGTGAGCGTTTCCCCTGAAAAGCTCGATGCCTTTGCAGAGTTCATGGCCTTACAATCGAGCCCATTTACGTTGTTGGGCGAGGTGAGCACGGGAACAGTCCAAGTGAACGGAGAGTCTTGGGGCTCAATTGCCGATTTCCGCATGTTATACGAGGCTACACTTCCGCAGGCCATGGATCATGGAAGGGAATGATTTCAGAAGCATAAAGGCCTGGAATGAAGACGACCGGCCTAGAGAGAAAATGCTGTCAAAAGGCAGTTCAGCGCTCTCCGATACCGAATTGTTGGCCATCCTGATTGGCTCCGGAACGCGTCAGTTTAGTGCAATCGATGTAGCGCGGAGCCTGTTCGAAAGGGCAGAAAACAACCTCCATGTGTTGTCGCGGCTTAGGCCTCAGGAGCTTATGAGATGCCGTGGAGTAGGGGAGGCAAGGGCAGTTACCATTGCCGCCGCGTTAGAATTGGGGCGCAGAAGGCAGTTGGCAGAAGTAAGCGAAAGACCCTCCATCGAGTCATCCAACGATGCTTATCGTTATTTGCATCCACGCATTGCTCACCTTCAACATGAGGAGTTTTGGATGCTTTGTGTGGCCCGAAACAACAGAGTGATTGGTGCATTTCGCATTTCAACGGGAGGACTTAGTAGTACGGTAGTCGATACTCGGCTGGTTTTACGTACCGCACTCGAGAATAACGCCACGTCAATTTTGTTGAGTCATAATCATCCATCTGGAAATCCAAAGCCGAGTGAGCCCGATCGGGCGATCACCAAAACAATTGCAAAAGCTTGTAGTTTCATGGATATCACTCTGCTCGATCACATCATCGTTGTAGAAAAAGGGTTTTTCAGTTTTAGAGATGCCGGAGAAATCTGATGGATTCTGCCCAAGATAATACCCGTAAACAGTTGCTCAATGCAATCAGGTCGAAGCGAACGCAACTTCCGGAAGCCGAAGCTTTGGTCTCATCGATTTTACAGGGCAGCCGCTCTGCTTTGGCCGAAGCCATCACACTGGTGGAGAGTGAACGTGATACTGATCAACGTTTGGCCGAAGATGTACTGCAGTGGATTCAGCCGCAAACGGGAAACTCACGCAGAATTGGAATTAGCGGAGTTCCGGGCGCCGGGAAAAGCACATTTATTGAGGCTTTTGGAACTTTTCTCTGTAATCAGGGGAAGAAGTTGGCCGTGCTGGCGGTCGACCCCAGTTCTGAATTGGGTAAAGGAAGTATTCTGGGCGATAAAACCCGGATGCATCAGCTTGCAGCCCACCCGAATGCCTTCATACGGCCGAGCCCGAGTTCGGGTAATCTCGGAGGTGTTGCTCGTCGAACAAGAGAGGTCATCCACCTTTGCGAAGCAGCCGGATTTACTGATGTTTGGGTGGAAACAGTTGGTGTAGGGCAAAACGAAACGGCGGTTCACGCGATGACCGACCTTTTCGTCTTGCTAAGCGTAGCAGGTACGGGC
>CANHCM010000084.1 GCA_947459155.1 Bacteroidota bacterium
GAGCAGCGTAATTAGCGTTTTATGAATTTCTGCATTTCGCTGGAATTGTCACTAACAAAATGCACATAATAAATGCCTTTAGCCAAATGCGAAACATCTATCATGCTGCCATGAGGTTCGATAGTGCCTTTCATTATACAATGCCCTGAGGCAGTAGTGAGCGTGAAGCTCATTTGCCCATGAATTCCCTTCACCTCAAGAAAGCTTTCGCAAGGATTGGGACTTAGCTTGATTTCGTGATTCACCGCAGTAATCGGTAAAGCGGTAGGTTCAGAAATACGCCAGCTCTCGCGAAGCCGAACGTTGTTTTCGTCGATGCCGGTTGTGTAATACAAAGCGGTTTGACTGGTAAAAACCATTCCTCCCCGCCGCTGCGTCGCTGGAAGAGCGCCTAATTGCTGCCATGAAGAGGTGTTTGGCGAAAAGCGCCACAAATCGTTGTACGAATTCATGCTGCTGTCTAATCCGCAAACCGCCAGTAAATCGTTGCCGAAGCTCTGTAAGCCAACGTAAGCCCTTCCTGGTCCCGGAAATTCTGTTAAGGCTTGCCATTGCTGGGTTTCCTGATTAAAGGCATACAGCTCATTGCGGTATCGATTGTCGCCATCAACTCCAAATGCCAGGTAGCCCAGGCCTTGATGGCTGCAGGCTGAAGCTCGCCAGCGGGCTCCAAAAGGTAATAAACCTTTATAATGCCAGGTATCACCCGAAATCGAGTAGGCCCAAAGCTCATCGATGGATAGGGCATTGGCCGTTCTTCCGCCAATGATATACGCGGTGTCGCCCAATGTAAAGCAGCCGCTGCCCATACGACCCGGGCCGGGCAATGCTGCTTTGGCCATCCAGCTGTTCGCAATGGGATCGTACATCCACAGATTGTTTAGATAGGTGTTCTCCCGAATGCCTCCAAAAAGAAAACCCTTGCCTTGGGCCGCAAACCCGCTGGCATACTGCCGCTCTTCGCCGGACGGTAATTGCGCAATGGGCAACCAGGATTCATTCTCTAAGTCAAGCGCGTACAGGTCGCCACCGGCCACAAAGCCCGTTTGTAAACCCGTACCGCAATAGGCCTTGTTGTCGATCATGAAAGAGGCACCGTCGTCGCGCGCTGTAGAGGGGAAGTCGGCAATCTGAACCCATTGCTGCGCACACAAGGTTTGTGCGTAGAGCAGGGTAAAAAAGCTAATCCATTGGAACAAGCGGCCGAATAGGCCAAAGGGGCAAGGTCGTATATCGTTTTGGGGCATGATGGCTTTTTCCTAACGCGTGTGCTTTAAATTCAGTATATGAAATTTTGTGGGGTAAATAAGCTTTGCAGGGGGAATCGATTTATGTAAATCGGGGGAAATGAATGGCTGAAGTGCGGCTAAAATTAATTTTTAATTTCGGTTTTATTGTTGAAGTCCTTTTGAAACGAGGGCTTTGCGCCAGCGATCGCAGCCGGCATCCCGCGCAGCTTGCGGAGCGGATACAGGCGGAGAGCGCGGTGCCCTCTGATGGGCTCCGGGCTGACCGTTCGCTCTACGAGGGCAGGCGCCCAAATACAATTAATGTCCAAGTGCGTTGACAATGCTCGGGTAAATTCGAGTTTGCTCTTGTTCTTCAATCTCAATCAGATTTCAAAAATGTGCGGTTCTCGGCGCTCTGAATCATAATAGTGCTTACTGAAATTGAGTGTGCATCTGAGGCTTAATCGTCTCAAAAACAGAATTATAGGTCGTAGAGTAATGAACAATCTTGTGTAGATAAACTCTGTTGGTCACCCTCATTTTATGGCGGGTAAAAATTCCACATTTGATAAACCCCAAAAATAAACCAACATGAACAAACACATTCTACTCGTTTCGTTTGCGGCTTTGGCAATGACGGCTCAGGCCCAAATCAAATCGAAAAAAGGTGAGAATTATTTGCCCGAAGCGGGTGAATATTCGATTGGCGTTGATGCCACGCCCTTCCTCAATTACGCGGGAAACATGTTAAATCTGGACGGAAATACGGCCCCCACCCAAAATTTCCTCAATGCCCAGCAAACCTTAATTGGTAAGCGTTTTAAAACCGAGAAAATGGCATACCGCGGAATATTGCGGATTGGCATCAGCTCAGAAAATACCACCAATACTTTAAACCGCTTCGGAGCCACAGCGCCTACTTTTCCGGCCTTGCCCGAATTGGTAGAGGACAAATACACCGAGCGCAGCACATTTATCGGCCTTGGTGGTGGTTTGGAGTGGCGTCGTGGTACAACACGTCTGCAAGGCTACTACGGCGGCGATTTGATGATTAGCTTCAGCAATTCGAGCCGCACTTTTGAGTACGGAAACGCACTTAACGACTCTACCAGTGTAACGGCGATTACCTCGGCGTTTGGCGAAGACAACACCATCAACATCACCAACGACACTTACGGAAATACCGCGCGAATTATCAATCAGCAGGATGGCAGCATGCTCGCCCTCACGCTTCGCGGCTTTGTAGGGGTGGAATACTTCATCTTCCCCAAAATTTCGCTGGCCGGTGAATTTGGATGGGGACTCAGTTTCGCCAGCATGGGAGCTGCAAGCACCGAGCTCGAATCGGTTGGCTTTAACGGAACCGTTGATGTGGTGGGCACGCAAACCATCGAAAGAGGCAAAGGCGGTCGCTTCGCAGTAGATACCGACAGAAACCTCACCGGTACAGCAACAGGAGCCCTGCGCTTGAATTTCCATTTCTAAAATTTCTACGGAGTAGCATTCGTCGAGATCTATAAAATCCCGACTTTTCTTCGGAGAAGTCGGGATTTTTTTTGCCGCTGCTTTCTTACATTTGCGCTTCATTCCAACGCTATGGGAATTATTAACCCCGATTTTTTCAATCCGGCCAAACAGGCCGAGATGAGAGTCAGTTTCGATCAGGCAAAGCCTTACCGCCATTTGCTTATAGAGCCCTTTCTGGATGCCGATTTCGCCGATAAGCTCTACACGAACTTCCCGGGCTTCGACCTCATGAGCCGCAAATACAATGGACTCAATGAGAACAAATCCGAAGGCTCAGGCTTTGAGAAGTACGACCCCGCATTTACCCAATTGCGTGAAGCCCTCAACACGCCCGAATTTTACAAAGCCCTGAGCGACATTACCGGTATTGCCGACCTTTTCTCGGTCGACGACGCCCTGGGCATGGGTGTGCATCAGGGTGGTGATGGCTCGTATCTCGACATTCACATCGACTTTAACATCCATTACGAGCGCGACATTCACCGTCGGGTAAACCTGCTCATCTTCCTCAACAAAAACTGGAAAGAAGAGTACGGCGGTAAACTGGAACTGTGGAACGAAAACGTAACGCAGCTTGGTCAGGCCTACCTGCCTTCTTTTAACCGCTGCGTGATTTTCGAAACCAGCGAAATCTCCTACCATGGCTACGGAAAAATCTCCGTTCCACCCAACGAATCGCGAAAGTCGTTTTACGGGTATTACTACACCAAAATCCGCGAAGGCGCCACCGCTTACCACGATACCGTTTTCAAGGCCCGACCGGAAGAAGGACTGGTGAAGAAGGTGAAAACCGACGTGAAGGAAAACCTGAAAAATACCGCTAAACGCATCCTCAAAAAAGCAGGAATTAAACTCTGATGAAGCCCGAAGCCTTAAAGTATACCGAATACATCGATTACCCTTGTCACCTCAGTCGTTTAGAATGGATCTACGACACCATCGAGCGGTTCCGCGACCCCAACAAAGCCGCCAAAGTACTCGACGTTGGTGCCGGCACCGGTAATGTAACCATTCCGCTGGGACTCATACCCAACAGCGAAATTTTAGGCATCGACATTCACCAGCCTACCCTCGACATTGCCATCAAAGCCAACACCTTGAGCAATGTGAAGTTCCGTTTTCAGTATCTTCAGGACTGTCCGCTCGAAGGCCAGCGCTTCATCATTCTCACCGAAGTGCTTGAGCACATCGACATTTACCCTGAAATTCTGAAATACATTGCCGACCATGCCGATAAGGACATGCAGCTGCTCATCACCGTGCCCAACGGAAGAGGTCCGTTTGAGATTGCCATGCAGCCGCTGTACCTGATGCGAAAAATGGGGCTCAATGGCTTCATTCTCAAAGTGAAGCGATTGCTCGGGAAAAAGGAACCCTATTCGCAGAACTACGAAACACCGCACGTGAATTTCTTCACCGTTGGGCGCATGAAGCGCGAAGTGGCTGCGCTGGGAATGGAAGTGGTGGAGGTGAAAAAGGCCTATGTTTTCGCCCCAATCATCGAAACCTACCTGCCATTTATTCCCTTGAAAGGCATTGCGCGCCTCGACCAGAAATTGGCCAATGTGCTGCCGCAGTGGATGGCTTCAGGCTTTTATTTCCGCATCGCCTTTAAAGGCTGATTTTATCCTTCGCGATTTTCCACACGTCCGTCGGCGTGCTTGGCAAAGCGGCCTTTGTTTCGGGCGTGTACCTGATCGTATTTAGGCCAGGGCCAGCCCCCGAACTGGGTGCGGTGGTAATCTTCAAATGCCTGATTGATTTCGGCCTTGGTGTTCATTACAAAAGGACCATACTGAATTACTGTTTCACCGATGGGTTTGCCCTGCAGTACCAAGATGGAAGCCCCATTGGCACCGGCTTTCAGGTTGAGTGCTTCGGCCGCATTCACTTCAACCGCATTATAGTGTGGAATGCTCTTCCCTGAAATGCTTAAGCCGTTGCCCTCATAATAATACAGCGTGCGGTTGATGCCTTGTTTCGAGGCCGGCAAGGTCCATTCGGCGCCGGCATCCATTAGAATATTCCAAATGCCTACCTCGTTGGCCGGATTGGCAGCCCAGGAGTTGGGTGGGGGAGAGGGCGCCTTGAGCTGCCCGATCTTTCCGGCAATAATCTCCACCTTGGTTTGCGCGCCATTGGCCGACTTATGCTTGAGAACGGGTATGTTTTCGCGCCACAGCATGAGAAAATGCGGCTTCACCATTTTGCTCTTGGCCGGAAGATTCAGCCAGATTTGAAAGAGCTCCATGGTGTTTTTCTTGTCGGGATAAATGAGCGGGAACATTTCCGAATGCTGAACCCCACTTCCGGCGGTCATCCATTGAACATCGCCATTTCCGTAACGCCCGGCAGCACCCAGCGAATCGGCATGGTCTACAATACCTTTGCGCACAACCGTTACCGTTTCAAATCCACGGTGCGGGTGACCCGGAAAGCCTGGAACCGTTTTCCCGTGGTACATCCGAAAGCCATCTTTGATGATGAAATCGTCGCCCATCTGCCGGCCTTTGAAAAAGGTTTTATCAGGACCCATCTCCGCATTTCCGGCCGGAAAGTCATCCTCATGATGCACACAAAACAAGAAAGGATCGGCGGTTTCCCATTGGAATCCGAGCGGTTTCACACTCAAAACCGGATGTGTATCGGGCATTTCTTCTTTGTCTTCTTTGGCGGTTAAACTCATGGGCAGAGCCAGCGCAGTGCCGGCAGCAGCAAGGGCTCTCTGCAAAAATGAACGACGGGCATTGGGCTTTTTCATGTCGAACAGCGTTGTTATGGATCAGCTAAATTAATGTAGATACATTGAATTTTGTTCAGGTTTTTTGGCCTACGGCCGGATGATTTTTCGGTCCGCACTCAGCCGGGCTTGGTTTGGGTGTAAGTTGGCGGCTCAAATTGGCCTGCACGCGTAGGGGCTTACACTTAACTTCCCTTTAAAGCCCTCGTTGCCCATGGCCAATTACCCTAAAACAATCATCTGCCTGCTGTTCGCCGTATTTATTGCGGGTTGCAAGAAAGATGAGCAGGAAATTATCGTCGACAACAACGCACCTTATTACGATCAGATTCCTTCGGTGAAAGTGCGCAATTACGTGAATCGCCTGTTTATCGACTTGTTGGGAAGAGAGCCATTAGATACAGAAATGGATGCCGAAACGGCAAGTCTTCAGGCCGAAAAACTCAGTTTAGCCTCTCGCGAAGCGCTGATTAACAAGCTAATGCAAGACGAGACTCTTCGGGATGGCGACACATCTTACACCCTGGCTTACCACAAACGGCTGTATGAATTGTCGAAAATCCGTTTTGTGGAAGGCGTGTCTGATGATGGCTTGCGCGGCCTGTACAACATAGCTCGTCAGGATGCGCTCAGCGACTCGCTTTCGGGCGATTTGGCGGGTTATGAACTCAACACCCTCCGCGCCAACCGAATGCTTCAGATCCTTAACATTCCAGCCGGTCTTATGGCCGGAACCACAACGGTGGCCAACGTCAACGCCCTGTTGATCGACAATGAGGTTTACGACATCATCAACATGAACACTTTCAATTTTGTGAATGCCTGTTTTGATGACCTCTTCTTCCGCTTCCCAACTCAAGCCGAGTTTCAGATGGCCTACAACATGGTCGAGGACAACATTCCCGGAACGCTGTTCGGAGTTACCGCGCAAGACAGGCCGGGTTTTGTGCAGCTGATGACCAACTCCAATGAAGCCAAATCGGGAACCATCCAATGGGTCTACAACACACTTCTGGCCCGCAACCCCAGCAGCGCCGAAATGGACCTTGAGCTACAACGCTTTGGTCAGGACGGTGACTTCGCAGCCCTACAGAAACGCATTTTAGTGACGAACGAATACGCCAATTTCTAACCATGAAAACCAATCTGTTTATCGTGTTTCTGGCGCTGTGTGCAGTGGTCGGATCCTGCAAAAAGCCCGAAGCCAACGACTTGTACGAGGTGAATCAGGTGGCATTGTATCCATCCATTGCCGACAAAAACAAGATGAAAACGCAGGAACAGTATGTGTCTATTCTACATACCAACCTGTTTCAAACCGCTTTGTCGGGAAGTGAGCTGGTACAAATCATCGACTGCCTTGAGTCGATTGGCGACAAAGAGCTGGGGCGTGAGGTGCTCATTTCGAATTTCATGAACAAGCCCGGAGTTATTCTGCCCTCCGATTCGCTCATGCGGGCCGACCCCGAAGTGTTTGTAAACCAGACCTATGAACGCTTCTTCGTGCGCCGACCTTCTGAAGCCGAAAAAACCTGGTTTATCGAGTTTATTCAGGCCAATCCCAACCTCAGCGCCGAGTTGGTGTATTTCGCCTTTGCCTTGTCGAACGAATACTTGTACTACTAATTATGAATCGCCGTAATTTCATCAGAAACGCCTCCCTCGCCACCGCCGGCGCTTTCGGAGTACCGTATATTTTACCTTCCGGACGACTCTTCGCATCCACCGGGGAACAAATGGCTCCACACGTGGTGTATGTGCTCTTTGCCGGTGGCGTTCGTCAACAGGAGTCGGTCCTTCAGCGCTACCTCGACGATTCGCAGGGAATGCCCTTCGCTGGAAACATCATGTACAACATGTTCAACGGCGATGCTCCCGAAAACAAGATTGTCTACGGAACCGATCAGGGAAACGGCGCCGCAGGCGGAACTCCAATTCCGCGAATCCTCAACCAAACCTTGCAAAGTCAGGGTTTACTGTTTCGTGAAGTGCAGGCAGGATCGGCCGGGCATTACGGTGGACTGAACAACCTATTGCAGGGAAGTACGGTCACCACGCAAGGATTAAAGCAAAAGCCCCTCAATCCGACCATTTTTGAGTATCTCCGTCGGCATGGCGGCTACCCGGCCTCCAAAATCTGGTTCGTTGGCAATGGCATCGGCAACTCGATTCCACTGCTCAACTATTCCAATCACCCCAACTACGGCTCGCGCTATGGAGCCAACTTCTTCGCGCCCTCGATCACCTTTGGAAACCTGGGATTTGAGCATCTGTCAAACGCGCGAATCTACCACCCTGAGAATGAGCTCGACCCGATGTATCAGATGAAGTACTTCCTCGATCAAAGCTTTTCGTCTGTAGGCGAAGGCGGCGACTCGCTCGGCAACACCGAAGAGGAAAAGCTCAGCATCAAAGAGTTTATGCGCGATATGTATGAGCGGGTAACCCTCAATGCCGTAGCCTTGCCACCGGTAACCGACAGTTACGATGCCCTCACCATCGGCTTTTCCTGCGAAGTCATGAAGTGGTTCAAGCCTGCGCTTACCGTGGTTAACCTCAGTGGGGTAGATGGTTGTCATTCCGACTTTACCGGCTATCTCCGCTCGCTGCACCGCGCCGACCATGCCGTTGGACATCTGTGGAACTACATCCAGACCCAGATTCCAGAAATGGCGAACAACACCATTCTGATTGCTTCGCCGGAGTGCGGACGAAACCTGAATCCCAATCCGATTAAAGACATCAACGACTGGTATGGCTACGACCACAGCGATGCCAACTCAGGCCGCGTGTTCACCATCATGGCCGGTCCAAACGTACCCGCAAACCTGGGCATTGGCAGCGAAGGCAATCCAATCGGACTCACCTCCGACAATGTGCCTACCATCGGTCAGATTTTAGGGGTGAAGAATGAAATCATGAATGCCGGCTTTCTCGCGCCCGGATCCACCAGCTTATTCGACAGGATATGAGAGTATTGGCAGCAGCAATCTGCAGTTTAGCCATTTGGATGGCCGGCTGCAAGAAAGAGGAGTCCGTAAACCCATACACCTTGCCCGAGTTTCAGGCGCCGGTGGACAGTGTTGCGGCGCACTCGCCCGACCCCAATACCATCGCTGGATTGCACAAGTATGTTTTTCAACCTACCTGCGCCAACTCCGGCTGCCACGATGGTACCTTTGAACCGGATTTCCGCACCATTCAAAGCTCCTGGAACACTTTGGTGATGCAGCCTGTCATCAAAAACAACCCACAAGGAAGCTTCCAGTACCGCGTGTTGCCTGGCAATCCCGACCAGAGTGTGCTCATTGAGCGGATGATTCACGACATCGACGGGCAATCGGGCATCATGCCGCTCTGGCTTGAGCCGGGTTCCGACTGGCCGGAGAAGAAAACCCAGTACATCCAAAATGTCCGCAACTGGATTTTAAACGGAGCGCCCGATGCCTTTGGCAACACCCTTAGTTCGCAAAACTTACCTCCACAGCTCAAAGGCATGTTTGTGGCGCTTCCCGGAAGCACCGAGCCGCTTCCCAGAGCCATCGCCACCGGTGCCGCCGTTGTGCCACCCGGGCAATCGACCATTGACGTGTATGTGGCCTTCGAAGACGACCAAACACCGGTTGAGCAGCTGTCGTACCTTAAACTACGCACCGGCGCCAGCCTCAATGCCTTCAATACCTTTCCGGAACTCCCCTTGCAGCTGATTCCAGCCGTAAATGGACCGGCCTACGCAGGTGGAACCACGGTTTACCGACATAAGGCAAGCCTCACGGTTACCGGAATTCCACTGTATCAACGTCAATTCATCCGCACGTATGTGCAAGACAGCAGCCCAAGCCCCAGCGAAATACCCGGTGCAGGCAGTGCTCCGCATGTTCGGGAGTATTATTCATTTCAAATTGGTCAACAATGATGCGCCTGCTGCTTTTTGCGCTTTTCACTGCCGTGTGGATGACCTCCTGCAAGAAAGAGGAGGAGAAAGGACCTAATTCGGCGCCCATCATAAGCATAGCTTCGGTGTCGGCCGACAGTATTACGGAGTTTCAGGATTCCCTGTTGATTGTATTGAACTACGAAGATGCAGAGGGCAATTTGGGGAACCCCAATCCCGACATTTTCGACCTCGAGCTCAAGGACAGCCGTTTGGCATCGCCCGACCTGTATCATGTAAAACCTTTGGCCCCCGAAGGATACACGCTCCACATTCGCGGAACGCTTCGGGTAAAGGTGAATACCCTGTTCCTGTTGGGGAATGGAAGCGCCGAAACCACCCGATTTACGATCAGGCTGCGCGACCGCGATGGCGTGTGGAGCGAGCCCACTGAAACCGACCCTATCACCATCGTTCGTCCTTGATGCGCTCCAGCCTCCCGATATACCTGGCCTTTTGGGCTTTCTGGCTGATGTCATCGGCCGGCAAGGCCCAGCTTGAATTCACCTTCAGCGACACGGTAGTGCGGGAGTGCAAAGGCATTTTGTACGACAACGGCGGCGATGGGGTGAACTACCTCCACAACAGCAACCAAACCTTCACCATCTGCCTCGATGCCCCGGGAATCACCACCCTGAGCTTCGAGAGTTTCTGCGTCGAAGTGGGATTCGACTCGCTGAGCTTCCACCTCGGCCCCGACGAAACATGGCCGCAGATTGGGCCGGCCTATTCCGGCAACACGCCACCGCCACCCATCACCTTTACCCACGTGCAAGGCTGCCTTTCGCTCCACTTTGTAACCGATGCCAACGTAAACTGTACGGGTTGGGAGGCCAGCTGGACCACCCAGGTGATTCCGCCCGTGCCGCCTCAAATCGATGCCGTGTTGCCCGCTCCGGCCTGTTCAACGCAAGGACTCACCCTCAACCTCAGCCGCAAGCTCCACTGCGACTCGGTGTACGCCGGAGCCTTCCGCCTGCTCGGACCCGAGATCCTGCAAGGAGCGCTCGACCAAAGCATCGTTTCGGCAACTCCGGTAAACTGCATTGGCGACAGCACCCAGCAGGTGAGCCTGAGCTTTGCGCCGGGACTCAACCAGGGCGGAACCTACGAATTGGAGCTCACCACACACTACTACGACGCCTGCGACAGCTTGTGGACCTTCACCAGCATCGACTCGTTTCGGGTGGATGATTGTCCGATCGTGGTAACCCTCATTCCCGAACGCGATAGCCTCTGTGTAGGCGAGTGCACCGAGATTGAAGCCATCGTAACCGGCGGAAACGGCGTGTACTCCTACACCTGGTCGAACGGCCTGCCACCAACCGCCGGACCGCAGCTGGTTTGTCCAACCGCTACGAGCACCTACACCCTCACCGTCGACGATTCCTCTCCGGCTGTGCCGGCCTCGGGAAGCGCCTCGATCACCGTATTTACACCGGCGCAGGTACCCGCAGCCTTTAGTCAATGCCAGTCGGC
>CANHCM010000085.1 GCA_947459155.1 Bacteroidota bacterium
ACCGAATTAAGGCTGTTGAATAAAAAATGGGGTTGTAACTGAAGGCGTAAACCACTTAATTCGGCATCTCGGGCCAATTGCTCTAATTCAATCCGGCGCTTATCGCGCTGATGACGTTCTTCGTCGTCTAAAATCATTCCTCCGAACAGGAGAAAAGAAAGCAATTGAAAAAAAGCAATTACAAATACCATCGTTTCGCCATTGCTAATAAAGCTACTCAGCGAAACATTCAAGACCGGCCATAAACTGTGAATAAACCGATACATCAAAAGTGCCAGGAACGCGCTCGACGCGGAAATCACTAGCAGTAAACCCACCTTTTGCCACGATGGACGGTAAAAACTAATGCTTAAGGATAAAATCCAAAGAATTATGGCCAATGGACCGGAAAAACTCAATGAATCCCATACAGCCATCCATGGATTGGACACCTTTCCCCATAAAAACGCGAAATGCAATCCAAACCACAGCAAAGCATTGAGTAGAAGTAAAACCAATATTTTACGGTTCATTGCCATCATTATGGACGATCCTTTCTCTGAATGAGTAGATTGAGCTGGAGCTAAATATAGCAAAACACCGGCACGAAACTGATTTCATACCGATGTTTTACCTGCGTGAAAAACCGATTCTAATAGCTTTTTATATCGACGCCACCTAAGATTGTCGTTCCGCGCAGGATAAGCACTTTGGAATTGTCTTGGGGAATTGGTCCTTCCTTACGTTTGTCTTCTACACCACCCAGAATAGAAACAATATCAGACTGTACCACCCAGTGGGCGGGACAAATAATTTTAGTACCTCCAAACATTTGCGTAAGTTCTAACACAGCCGGCTGACGTAGGTCGGCTTGTGAAAGGTTGATTTCGGTTCCCCCAAAATAGGTCTCCACTTTTCCGCCTTGGAAATGCTGAGAACTCACCATTTTTTTTGTTCCACCGAAAAATGTAGTGCCGTTAACAACCGATTCAGCATCAGCAGGGGTGGCATCAGCGTTTCCCGATTGAAAGGCATACGCTTGTTTTTTCCATTTTTTACCCGACCTGCCTGGTGAGAACATCACCCACAAACCGGCAGCAATCACAATCAACGGCCAAAAATAATGTCCAATGTAAAATCCCGGAATTACGTCGTCGAGCAAGAAAAAGCCACCGATGAGCATGATGATTAGGCCGCCCGGACTGCGAAAGGCATTCCGCGCCAGAATAAACAAGCCAAGTGCAATGAGGAACATTTCGAAGCTAAACAGCCAGTGCGGGAATTGGACTCCCGATTTTTCGAGGAACAACACCACACCGATGCTGATTAATACAACACCTCCGGCAATTTTACCGAGGCGATCGTTGCGCAGCGACTTCTCAAATCTGGAAGGCGCCGGATTATTTTCTACAGTTTCCATGATGAATGATTGATGAGGCAAACGTAGCGGCAGAGATTGAACCTGACAATCGAATTTCGGCCAAAGACAGAATTGCGTCGGCGAATGGCGAAAAACGAAGGTGAATGAATAAGCTCATCCAATAAATTGGCCCATCACCCAAACAAGCCCTGCACTTGAGCAAGTGATCAGCGGTTTTTGAGGAAGAAAATACCGCCTTCAGGAACCTCAATGGATGAACTGATGTGCCGTGGCGGGGAGCTTAAAGCTTAATCACATAAAACAACAGAAGCGTATACAAAGGCTTCGGCTAAGCCTCTTGAGCACCCGAAACTTCCTGAATAATGTCCTCAGCATTCGCCTTTCCCCGGCTCCACAAGGCCAGGCGAATTTCGTAAGGAGCAAACCGACTGCCCGCAGCCTGAATGATTTCGCCCATCTTGGCCTCAGGTGGAAACTCCTCGGTGAATTCGATGATTTCCTGAACACGGCCTTCGTCTACAACCTGCTCAAGAGATAAAATCTCCTTTTCGACGGCCTTAACCAAATGATGCTGTATGGTTCCAACCGTAAGCTGCCTGAGCTTCGCGATGTCATCAATCGACTTACCTTCCCGAAACAAATCGGTTGTGATAAGCACCGTAGCGCCTTTCTTGGGCTTGTTGGATGCACGTTTTCCCTTACGCAGCGGAGGCAGTGGTGAGGAACTCGTTTCCTTTTCAGGACTGACACTATTGTAAAGATGCTCGAGCTCTCGTAAATGCTGTTGCCACTGAAATTCAAAGGCGGGCTTAATTCCTGATGGATCGTCGTTCAAAGCCGCCCTGAACAAACAAGGCAGATAAACCAAAGGTTTGAGGTGGTAGGGTATGGCTTTGCGTAACTGCTCGGTGTCTTGACGAAGCTTGGCCTTCATGCCCAATGCCTCGGCTGTAGCGGCCAACTGAAACACGGGCTTAACCACTTTTTCATACAGTTGCTCCAAAAAATAATGACAAGCCCCTTGCAGCCGCTCTACGCTTTCCTGACTCAAGCCCTGAGAAATACTTTGTTTTAAGACAGGCCAATAGGTATCGCTCACCTTTTGTAATGCGGCCGATGTGCTACTCAACGACTTTAATTGTTCCTGAGTGTCGTTTGATAACGAAACGAAAAACGAGGGCAGCAATGGAGCCACAGAAAAATGAAACTCCCGAATCCAGTTAAAACTTAAGGCTTTGGAAGCCAGATTTTGCAGATACTGTCGTTGCCCTGCATGCAATTTTTCAAGGATTGTGGAGGGCTCAGGGAAATGCTCCATGAAGGCCTGCACTTGCAGGTTGGGGAAAAGCTGACTTTCGTTGAGTGGCGAACCCAAAATAAGTCCATCGAGGCTTCTACAGCGGCTCAAGGCTACATACACCTGTCCTGAAGCAAAGGCGGCTCCGGCATCCACAACGGCACGCGAAAAGGTTAATCCCTGGCTTTTGTGAATGGTGATGGCCCAAGCCAATCGCACCGGAAACTGAAAGAAACTCCCGGCTGTTTCCTGCTTAAGCTTTTGACTGTTGTTGTCGTAAACATAGCGGTTGTTTTGCCATTCTTCCCGAAAAACGGTGAAATGCTCGCCATTCTCTGAGGTAATCGAAAGCATCTGATTTTCCTCGTCCCAGGCATCTACCCAGCCAATTTTCCCATTAAAATAACCGGCTTCCCAATTATTCCGAATAAACATAACCTGGGCTCCTTCTTTCAGAACCAACTCAACATCGTTCGGGTAAGCGCCGGCTGGGAATTCGCCTTCAATGCTGGCCTTTAAAACAAAAGGCTTAGATTGTAGCTTTTGCAACTTCTCGGCATTAATCCGATCGGCCTGGTGTACATGCGTAGTGAGAACGATGTAGCCTTCATCGGGCCAATCTTCACGAGGGAGCACCATTTTATCGAGTTTCTCCAGCCATGAAGGCTGGATTCTTCCAGCTCTGATGCCGTTCAGTAAACTCAGAAACTCCGGGTCGTTTTGGCGATACACCGTTTGCAATTCAATGGAGAGGTAGCCCGCTTTGCGGATGGCCCATGACTCAAAAAAGAAGAACGATGGATAATAAGGGCTCAGCACCCGTGCCTCGTCGTCTTTCACCACAGGAGGAAGCTGAAGTAAATCGCCAACCATGAGCAGTTGAACTCCGCCAAAAGGCAGCGGGCTTTCACGAAACTTACGCAATACGGTGTCCATGGCGTCGAGAAGATCGGCGCGAACCATCGAAATTTCGTCGATGATTAACAACTCAAGCGAGCGAAGAATCTTGATGCGATCCTTGCTTAGCTTCATGCTACGGCTCAGCGAATAGGGATTTTCGACCTGGTGGTTGGGTCGGCTTTGATAGGCTGGATCGGGCACAAACGTATGTGGATGCATTCGTAGGAACGAATGAATGGTTGCCCCTCCCGCTTGTATGGCAGCCACTCCAGTGGGCGCAACAATAGCGTAGTTTTTTGCAGTTTCTTCGCAGATGGCACGAAGCAACGTTGTTTTACCTGTTCCGGCTCTACCGGTGAGGAAAACATGCTGTTGACTGAAGTGAACGAGCGCCCGCACCTGATCGGCGGGTGACAGAGATTGTGTATCAGTTTTCATAAAATCGGTTTAAACCGATACAGTGCAGCACGAAAATGCAATCTTTTCAGCAATCGGCCAAATGGAAAAATCTTTTTTTCGAAAAATTTCTAATCGTCGACTCTGTCATCCACACACACAAAGAAAATTAGCCTGAATGGCAAACCCATTTATCTTCGCGGCATGATGAAAAAACGATTTGCTGTGGCAATTAGCTTGTTGGTAATACTGGCAAGCCCCTCCTGTAAAAAATGCTACGAATGTGTCTGCACCAGTCCACAATCGGATCCCTTGTTTGGATGCACAGTTCAGGGACAGAATGAAGAGTTGTGCGGACGTAATTCGGTAACCGGACGTGCCATTCTGAGCACGAATGTGATGATTAAAGAGTCGGAAGGCTACACCTGTACCCTAAAATAATTGGCCGAAAAGAAAGTTGGCATGGTAAACGTGGCGACATCGGCATCGCTGTACACAATTGATATTAAAATCAATACTTCAACCTTTTACAAAAAATCTGATGTTGCATTGAGGCCATTAAGCAGTACTTTCAAAGGAACAGCTAAAAATTCATGAAAGCTTGCACAATCGCGGCAGATAGAGTAGTTTAGCCTTCAGATTGTGAAGTATTCAACAAATTCATTTTCAACATTTTAAAAAAGAAAATTCATGGCATTCGATCTTGAGATGATCAAAAACGTGTACGCCCAGTTTGGCCCACGTATCGCCGCCGCCCGCAATGTGGTTGGTAAGCCGCTTACCCTTTCTGAGAAAATCCTTTATGCCCATTTGTGGGACAATCCCGCGACGCGTGCATTTGAGCGCGGAAAGGATTATGTAGACTTTGCGCCCGATCGCGTGGCTATGCAGGATGCAACGGCGCAGATGGCCCTTTTGCAATTTATGCAAGCCGGCAGAAAAAAGGTAGCCGTGCCATCGTCGGTGCATTGTGATCACCTCATTACTGCGCAGGTAGGGTCGTCGGAAGACCTTAGTGTGGCGGTGAATTCGAACAAAGAAGTATATGATTTCCTCGCTTCGATATCGAACAAATATGGCATTGGATTTTGGAAGCCCGGCGCCGGAATCATCCATCAGGTAGTGCTTGAAAATTATGCCTTTCCGGGCGGAATGATGATTGGTACCGACTCTCACACCGTGAATGCAGGTGGTTTAGGAATGATTGCCATTGGTGTAGGAGGAGCTGATGCCTGCGACGTGATGGCGGGCTTGCCTTGGGAACTGAAATTCCCCAAACTGATTGGCGTTAAACTCACCGGAAAATTGAGTGGTTGGACTTCGCCCAAAGACGTGATCCTGAAAGTGGCCGGAATCCTCACTGTGAAAGGCGGAACCGGTTGTATCGTTGAATATTTCGGCGAAGGGGCAACCTCAATGAGCTGCACCGGCAAAGGCACCATCTGCAACATGGGCGCTGAAATTGGTGCAACTACATCGACTTTCGGCTACGACGATTCGATGGAGCGTTATCTGAAAGCCACCGGTCGCGCCGAAGTGGCCGAGCTGGCCAACGGTATCCGCGAGCACCTCACGGCCGACCCTGAAGTGTATGCCAATCCGGAAAAGTACTTCGATCAGGTTATCGAAATCAACCTCAGCGAACTCGAACCTCACCTCAATGGGCCATTCACGCCCGATTTGGCCACGCCGATTTCAAAAATGAAAGAAGTGGCAGCAGCCAACGGATGGCCAACCAAAGTAGAGGTAGGTTTGATTGGCTCTTGCACCAACTCTTCGTATGAAGACATCAGTCGTTCGGTTTCGCTGGCCCGCCAGGCAGCCGAGAAAAAACTGAGTCCAAAAGCAGAATTCACCATTACACCGGGCTCAGAACAGGTGCGCTTTACCATTGAGCGCGATGGCTTCCTCGAAGTATTCGATAAAATTGGTGCTAAGGTGTTTGCCAACGCCTGCGGTCCCTGCATTGGTATGTGGAACCGTATGGGCGCTGAGAAGCAGGAGAAAAACACGATTGTGCACTCTTTCAACCGGAATTTCGCCAAGCGTGCCGATGGCAATCCAAACACCTTTGCTTTTGTGGGATCGCCTGAGTTGGTAACAGCATTAGCTATTGCGGGCGACCTCAGCTTTAACCCGATTACCGATACACTGATCAATGCCGATGGTGTAGCGGTGAAATTGGATGAGCCAAGCGGCGATGAGCTTCCAAACCGCGGTTTTGCTGTGGAAGATGCCGGTTATCAGGCTCCTGCGGAGGATGGCTCTTCGGTTCAGGTTATTGTTTCACCGACCAGTGATCGCTTGCAGCTCCTCGATTCGTTCCCAGCCTGGGAAGGAACCGACCTGAAAGGCTTGAAGCTATTGATCAAGGTGAAAGGAAAGTGTACCACCGATCACATCTCTATGGCCGGTCCTTGGTTGAAGTACCGTGGTCACCTCGACAATATTTCCAACAACCTGTTAATTGGTGCGGTAAACTTCTTCAATGAGAAAACCGATTCGGTGAAGAATCAGTTGACCGGCGAATACGGCCCGGTTCCCGCTACACAGCGCGCTTACAAAGCGGCCGGCATTGGATCAATTGTGGTGGGTGATGAAAACTACGGCGAAGGTTCAAGCCGTGAGCATGCTGCGATGGAGCCCCGTCACCTCGGCGTTCGTGCGGTTTTGGTGAAGAGCTTTGCCCGTATCCACGAAACCAACCTGAAAAAGCAAGGTATGTTGGCGTTAACGTTTGCCGACAAAGCCGATTACGATAAAATTCAGGAAAACGACAATATCGACATCAACGGTCTTACCAGCTTTGCTCCGGGCAAACAGCTCGAACTGGTCCTCAACCATGCCGATGGCTCAGCAGATACCATTTTGGTGAACCACAGTTATAATGCTCAGCAGATTGAGTGGTTTAAGGCCGGAGCAGCGTTGAACATTATCAAGGCAGGCGTGGCAAACTAAGGCCGGGCGCTTAGGCAACATACATCAGACACCCGAACTACTTGTTAATAAAGCAGTTCGGGTGTTTTGTTTGTATACCCATAAAATTTTTCTTCTGAACTTGAACAATGTTGATGAAGTGGCATAAGGCAGGGCCTAAACTTCAACAACATGAGATCAATTTTTCTTTCGGGCATTATTTCTCTTGCCCTCAGCAGCACATTATTTTCTCAATCGGCCGGAAATGCAGTGGAGGCCACTGTAAAGTCGAACTCAATGGGAAATTCCATTCATAATATTGAGAGCGGATTTATTCACTACCAGCAGCCCAAAGGCGTGAATTTAAATCCAAGCTATGGAGGGAACAGCCTCACACCGGTAAAGGCAGATGTGATGATTAATATGAAAGCTACATCTTACGTGGCAATTCTTAGTGTTACACAGGTTGGAGAAAACATTGAGCAAACGGATTCACTCATGGATATCCGCTTAAATAATGTGTTTATTGAATTAAAAAAAGCTGGAATTCCACTCTCTGAAACCCATGTGGATTTTATTTCGATGATTCCCAAATATGATTTTGAAACTACGGAGAAGCGTTATTCTAAAACAATGAACGAAGTTCCATCGGGCTTTGAAATGAAAAAGAATATTCATGTAAAGTTTATAGAACACGATAGGGTAAACGATTTAATTAGTGCAGCTGCCAAGGCTGAAATTTACGACTTGGTAAAAATCGACTACAATGTTGCAGATATGGATCGCATTTATGACCAATTGAGGGCTAAAGCTGAAGAAATTATCCAGCGAAAAGTGGAGTCATACACAAGAATGGGATTTACGCTGGAGGCTCAACAATATGGAAGTACACAAGGCTCAGTTTATCCAATGGAGCGCTATGTTAAATACACCGCTGCCCATACTGTTGCACCCAAATTGAGAAATCAAAAGCCGGGAAAGGACAAGCCTGTAGAAATCAATTATGCCGAAAAAGCTTCGACGATATATTACGAAAAGGTTCCCTACAACCAGTTTGATGTGGTCCTGAACCCCGACATGGTTGAGCCAACGGTGCAGTTTTACTTCAATATAACAGTGAATTATAAAATAGTATTGGCAGAGGTTGCAAAACGTGAGAAAGAAGATCGGGAATTGGATTTGCAATTGCGCAGGGCCGAAATTCAGCAGAAAATAAAAAATGCAGGAGGCAGTGTAAACAACAATACGACCGTTACGGTTAGAACCAAGTAAAAATGAGCGCCGGAGAGAGACATGTCCGGCGCTTCTCATTTTACTCCTCTTCGTTCAAACCATTTCATCTCACGACTGTTATCTACCTTAGTGGCGCTCGAATCAGGAGAATATGGGGTATAACAGTCTTTCGCATTGCATTGCAGATCTTGAAAAACACGGACATTTAAAACGCATTCGCGAGGAGGTTGACCCGCATCTCGAGATGTCGGCTATTCACCTTGAAGAATTCGAAAGAGGTGGAAAAGCACTGCTTTTTGAACGGGTAAAAGGATCAAAATTTCAGGCAGTATCGAATTTATTCGGCGATATTGATCGCAGTAAATTTATGTTTCGCGATACCTGGACAGACATTCAAAAGCTCATTGCGCTCAAGAACGATCCCATGCAGGCTTTAAAAAAGCCCCTCGATAATCTCGCGATTCCATTTCTGGCCATCAAGGCTTTGCCCATGAAATCGCGCTGGAGCAAGCCGGTTGCCTTTGGCGAATGTCGAATTTCCGACATTCCTCAAATTGTGCACTGGCCCATGGATGGCGGCCCCTTTGTGACGCTTCCCGCGGTGTACACCGAAGACATCGAAAAGCCCGGAATCATGAATGCCAATTTGGGCATGTACCGCATTCAATTGGGTGGAAACGAGTATGTTCAGGATAAAGAAATTGGTTTGCATTATCAGCTCCACCGCGGCATTGGCGTGCATCAAACTAAAACCAATGCGCGGGGTTTGCCACTGAAGGTGAGCATTTTTGTGGGTGGTCCTCCATCACATATTCTGAGTGCAGTGATGCCATTACCGGAGGGTTTGTCGGAGATGACCTTTGCCGGAGCCTTAAATAACCGGCGATTTCGGTATTTTTATGATCAGGATGGCTTTTGCATCAGTTCGGATGCCGATTTTGTAATTACCGGCGAAGTTTATCCCAACGAAAACAAGCCAGAAGGCCCATTTGGCGACCATTTAGGCTATTACAGCTTAACCCATCCATTTCCGTTGATGCGCGTTAAAAAAGTGTATCACCGAAAAGATGCCATTTGGCCATTTACCGTTGTTGGACGGCCACCACAAGAAGACACCGCCTTCGGAGCGTTAATTCACGAGCTCACCGGTGGAGCCATTAAAAGCGAACTGCCCGGTGTGCATGAAGTACACGCCGTTGACGCAGCCGGTGTACACCCGTTGCTTCTTGCCATTGGCTCTGAACGATACACCCCTTATTTACAAGGAGATAACCGTCCGGCTGAGTTACTCACAATATCGAATCACATTCTTGGCACTGGTCAATTGAGTTTGGCAAAATGGCTGTTCATCGGGGCGAAGCAAGACAATCCAAAATTAACCACGCATCATGAAGAGGCCTTTTTCAGGCACATTCTTGAACGGATCGATTTGCGCCGCGACTTGCACTTTCACACCCAAACCAGCATAGATACTCTAGATTACAGCGGTGATGGCTTAAATACCGGATCAAAACTGGTTTTGGCGGCCTGTGGAAAGCCCAGAAGAACACTCGGAAATCAAATTCCGGCTTTGGGCAATCTTCCAGCACCATTTGGTGAAATTCAAGTTGTATTTCCCGGCGTATTGGCCATCAGCGCGCCGCGCTTTACCGACTACGAAACAGCCAAACGCGAAATTGGGCAGTTGTGCGATACCATTCCTGTTGAATGGATAGACCAATTTCCTTTCATCACAATTTGCGACGATGCTCGGTTTGTGAGTGAAAGATTGGGAAATTGGCTGTGGGTAACCTTCACGCGCTCCAATCCTTCGCATGATGTTTATGGTGTTAAATCTTTCCAAATCAATAAACACTGGGGTTGCGAAGGTCCTTTACTGGTTGATGCGCGAATTAAACCATTTCATGCTCCACCGGTTGAAATGCCTGCTAACATCAGAGAGAAAACCAAATCAATCCTAAAATACTAGCCGGGTAAATTTCAATTGTTTTCAGGCATTACTTTCTCGAGAGAAAGCAAATTAAATGGATGCGCCTGATTTCTAATCAGCAAAACCGAAAAACGTTCACTGAAGAATAAACCCTTTGTTTCTGAAATGGTCTACATTTGCATTGTCAAACAAAACCATGAGGAAATTTCATTTAACTACACTAGTAGTTATAATTTTGTGTTGCTTAACGAGGCTTAATGCACAAAATTATACCTTAGAATTACAAATAAATGATCAAAAAACCGGTGAATTTCTCCCTGGTGTAGCCGCAGTTTTACTCAATACCGATTCGGTATTTATTGCTGGATCAAACTCCGATATAGAGGGTAAAGTAAAAATTAATGCTGCCGGTGGAAAATACATTTTAAGGTTGAATTTTCTGGGTTACGAAAATTATAGAAGAACCATTTTTCTGAATGAAAACAAAAACCTGGGAATAATCTCTTTACAAACATCCAGCAAACAGTTAAAGGAATTGCAGGTTGAAGGAACACAAGTAAGGGCAGAGCAAAAAGGCGACACTGTGCAATACAATGCGGATGCATTTAAAACCAATCCGGATGCAACGCTGGAAGACCTCGTTAAAAAAATGCCCGGAATTACTGTTGAAAATGGTCAGGCAAAAGTGGGTGGAGAAAACGTGCAAAAGGTATTGATTGATGG